>NZ_JBIUXX010000012.1:124837-128944 GCF_044744235.1 Pseudomonas sp. NPDC087346 | reverse complement strand
GCTCTTGCTGGTCTGGGCGAAAACAGTGGCGTGAAGCTCACGGTCGATCACGCTGCAGGCGTTTTCTTCGCTGTTGAAACCGATGCTCGGGTTGGCGACGTCGTTGGCGACGATCAAATCGAGATTCTTGTCCTTCAGCTTGCGTGCAGCGTAGTCGAGCAGGTGTTCGGTCTCGGCGGCAAAACCGACACTGAACGGACGGTCGGGACGGGTTGCGATGGTGGCCAGGATGTCCGGGTTACGCACCATTTGCAGGACGAAACCGTCGCCGCTTGTAGGGTCTTTCTTGAGTTTTTGTGGCGCGATGACTTCCGGGCGGTAGTCCGCGACTGCTGCCGAGGAAATGAACACGTCGCACGGGATCGCCGATTCGCAGGCCGCGAGCATGTCGCGGGCGCTGACCACGTCGATACGCGTGACGCGATCCGGGGTCGGCAGGTGCACCGGGCCGCTGATCAGCGTAACGCGAGCACCGGCTTCGACTGCGGCTTCGGCCAGGGCAAAGCCCATTTTCCCGGAGCTGTGGTTGGTGATGTAGCGCACCGGATCGATGTTTTCCTGGGTCGGACCAGCGGTGATGACGACGTGCTTGCCGGTCAGCGCCTGACGCTGGAAGCAGTCCGCCGCACATTGCGCCAGATCGGTGGCTTCCATCATCCGGCCCATGCCGACGTCGCCACAGGCCTGGCTGCCGGAGGCTGGGCCGAAAGTCTTCAGGCCACGGCTTTCCAGCAGTTGCAGGTTGGCCTGAGTGGCCGGATCACGCCACATCGCCTGATTCATTGCCGGCGCGACGGCGACTACGGCGTCAGTGGCCAGCACCAGCGTGGTCAGCAGATCGTTGGCGATGCCTTGGGCCAGGCGGGCGATCAGGTCGGCGGTGGCCGGGGCGATCAGCACCAGATCGGCCCATTTCGCCAGTTCGATGTGGCCCATCGCGGCTTCAGCGGCCGGGTCGAGCAGGTCGAGATGAACCGGGTGGCCGGACAGCGCCTGCATGGTCAGCGGGGTGATGAACTCGGCACCGCCACGGGTCATGACCACGCGCACTTCGGCACCCTGGTCGATCAGGCGACGAACCAGGTCGGCGCTCTTGTAGGCAGCAATGCCGCCGCCGACGCCCAGAACGATGCGTTTCCGATACAGCCGCTGCATAGGTCTGCCTTTCATTTCGTTGATGACTGCTGGGCGATACCCCCTCCCCAGGGGTGAATCGACCGCAAAAAAGATGGGCTACGATATCACAGCGACCGCTACGGAACAGCGGCGCCCACAGACAAGGAATGTGTATGAGTATTCGCGATTGGCCTGCGGCGGAACGGCCGCGGGAAAGGTTATTGGAGCAGGGACCGGCGAGTCTTTCGGATGCCGAATTGCTGGCGATATTTTTACGCACGGGAGTGGCCGGAAAAAGCGCCGTGGATCTGGCGCGACACTTGCTGACTCAGTTTGGCTGCCTGCGTTTGTTGCTTGAGGCCGATCTGGAAGCATTCAGCAAACAGTTGGGCCTCGGGCCAGCCAAGTTTGCCCAGTTGCAAGCTGCTCAAGAAATGAACAGGCGGCATCTGGCCGAGCGTTCACGCGAGAAACCGGCGCTGGAAAACCCGCAGGCAGTCCGTGATTACCTGAAAGCCATGCTGCGCCATGAGCCGCATGAAGTGTTCGGGTGTCTGTTTCTCGATTCCAAACATCAGGTGCTGAGCTTCGAGGCGCTGTTTCGCGGCTCGATCGACAACACCAGCGTGCATCCTCGGCAAGTGGTCAAGCGGGCTTTGGCGCATAACGCTGCGGCGCTGATCCTCTGTCACAACCATCCGTCGGGCAACACCGAGCCCAGTCAGGCGGATCGGCAACTGACCAAGCGTTTGCAAAAGGCGCTGGATCTGATTGATGTGCGGGTGCTTGACCACTTTATCGTTGGCGATGGGGAGCCGCTGTCGATGGCGGAGTACGGCTGGATGTAACCCTCGGGAAAATGCAAAAACCTGTGGGAGCTGGCTTGCCAGCGATAGCGGTATTTCAGACGGCAATAGTGTTGAATTTGTTGCCGTCATCGCTGGCAAGCCAGCTCCCACAGGTATTGTGTTGTTGCGGTTATTTCAGGGTGACTTTGGAGTAATCCTGACGCCCGAACGGGCTGACGGAGTAGCCCTGAACGTCCTTGCGCGTCAGTGCGAACGCGGTCGGATGCGCCAATGGCAGCCACAGCGCCTGTTGCTGGATCTGCGCCTGTGCCTGCTCATAGAGCTTGCTGCGCACGCCTTGCTCGCTGGTGGTCTTGCCAGCACTGATCAGCTTGTCCAGATCGGCGTTGCAGTAACGCGCGAAGTTGGTGCCGGACTTGACCGCCGCGCAGGAAAATTGCGGCGTGAGGAAGTTGTCCGGGTCACCGTTGTCGCCGGCCCAGCCCATGAACAGCAAATCATGTTCGCCAGCCTTGGCGCGACGAATCAGTTCGCCCCACTCGATCACGCGGATTTCCGCCTGGATACCGATTTCCGCAAGATCCGATTGCAGCAACTGGGCGCCGAGGCTCGGATTTGGGTTGAGCAGGCTGCCGGATGGCCGGGTCCAGATAGTGGTCTGGAAACCATCCTTCAAACCAACCTTGGCCAGTAACGCCTTGGCTTTCGCCACGTCGTGCGGATATCCCGGCAAGCTCTTGGCGTAGCTCCAGGTGTTCGGCGGATAAGGGCCATTGGCCGCTTCGGCGGTGTCTTCGAACACCGCTTTGATGTAGTTGGCCTTGTCGAACGCGAGGTTGATCGCCTGACGCACTTCCGGCTTGTCCAGCGGTGGATGCTGGCTGTTGATGCCGACGAAAGCGGTCATGAACGCGTCAGTTTTTTCCACTTTGATCGTCGGTTCTTCTTTCGCCGCCTGTACGTCCAGTGGTTTGGGCGACAGGGCGATCTGGCATTCGTTGCGCTTGAGCTTTTGCAGGCGCACGTTGGCGTCCGGGGTGATGGCGAAGATCAGCGGGTCGACCGCTGGCTTGCCGCCGAAGTAGTCCGGATTGGCCTTGTAGCGTACCGAAGCGTCTTTCTGGAAGCGGGTGAACACGAACGGGCCGGTGCCGATTGGCTGGCTGTTGAGCTTGTCGGTCGCGCCAGCCTTCATCAGTTTGTCGGCGTATTCGGCTGAATAGATCGAGGCGAAGCCCATGCTCAGCGTGGCAAGGAATGTCGAGTCCGGGTGGTCAAGGGTGAAGCGCACGGTCAACGGATCAAGCGCATCGATCTTCTTGATCAGCGTGGGCAACTGCATCGATTGCGCATGCGGGAAGCCACTTTGGGCAACCTTGTGCCATGGGTTCGCCGGGTCGAGCATGCGGTCGAAGCTGAATTTGACGTCTTCGGCGGTCAGCTCGCGCGTCGGGCTGAAATACTCGGTGCGGTGGAATTTCACCTGCGGATGCAGCTTGAACACATAGCTCAGGCCATCGGTGCTGACTTCCCAGCTATCGGCCAGGCTCGGGACGACTTTGCCGCTGGCGGTATCGAATTCCACCAGGCGGTTCATCAACACGTCGGCGGATGCATTGGTGGTGGTCAGCGAGTTGTACTGCACCACGTCGAAGCCCTCGGGGCTGGCCTCGGTGCAAACGCTCAGGGCGGCAGCCTGGGCCAGAGGGCTCAGCAGAAGCGGGGCGAGCAACAGGGATAGGGCAGCGAGGCGCATGGTCGGCTTCCTTTACAGATCGAAGGCCCATCTGCAAGTGCAGTCTGGAAAAGGCCTACCCTAGTGGGCTGGATTGCAAATGACTATCCCCTTTTTGCATTTTTGAGGCTGGGTCAGGGCGGTTTTTGCGGTAGCGTAGCGGGATGAAAAGTTAGAAAGGCGTGCGAAGACGGTTTTCTTCGACGAGTGGTAAAAGCCGGTGACAGCCTTTATCCAAGGCTCTCGCAGCCGGTTTTTGCGCCTTTTTAGTGATCGATTGCACACGGAATGTTGTTGCTCTTCGGTCTTTCTGGTATAAAGCAGCGCTCTTTTCTAGGGGCCCGGTTCCTTCACTGTAGGTGTAGCCGGTAAGACCTCTAAAGAAACGCGGCGCCTGGCGCCAAATGACTGAGAGATTAAGCGGCCAACCCATGCCGGGTTGGGCAT
>NZ_JBIUXX010000012.1:45603-124827 GCF_044744235.1 Pseudomonas sp. NPDC087346 | reverse complement strand
GTTACCGGTAAGGGTCCGGTGACTGGGAATAACATTTCCCACGCAAACAACAAAACCCGTCGTCGTTTCCTGCCGAACCTGCAGCATCACCGCTTCTGGGTTGAAGAAGAGAAACGTTTCGTGCGTCTGCGTGTATCTGCCAAAGGCATGCGCATCATCGACAAGCGTGGCATCACTGTCGTGCTGGCCGAAATCCGCAAAGCTGGCAAGATCTAAGGGAGCTAATCATGCGTGAATTGATTCGTTTGATTTCGAGCGCCGGTACTGGTCATTTCTACACTACCGACAAAAACAAGCGTACTAAGCCGGACAAACTCGAGATCAAGAAATTTGATCCGGTTGTTCGCAAGCACGTGATGTACAAGGAAGGCAAAATCAAGTAATTGATTTTTCCCTACTTACGAAAAAGGCCCGTATCTCACGATACGGGCCTTTTTTGTTGCCTTCGGTTTCTGCTGTGTCTGTACCGGCCTCATCGCTGGCAAGCCAGCTCCCACAGTGATTGTTGACGTTCACAAAGTCAGTGTTCACCACAGAACCTGTGGGAGCTGGCTTGCCAGCGATGGGGCCGGTTCAGACTAAGAAGTCCTCAAGCCTTCTGTTCGAAGATCACATAGACCTTGCGGCAAGCCTCCAGCACTTCCCAGGTGCCACGGAAACCGGCCGGAATCACAAAGCGGTCACCAACACGCAACGTCTTGGCATTGCCGTCGCCATCACGCAGCACCGAAACCCCCTGCAAAATCTCGCAGTATTCGTGCTCGGTGTAGTTCACCGTCCACTGGCCCACCGCACCTTCCCACACGCCGACGCCCATCTGCCCGCAAGGGCTTTCGTATTGATGGAATACAGCTTGCTCGGGATCACCTTTAAGCACTTTGGCCGGGTCCGGGCGATAGCGTTCGGCTTCGCTGCTGGTCAGGCTGATGTCGACGACGTTCTGGATATTCATTGTTGTTTTCTCCCGTGATTACGGCGCGTTGGCTGGAAAGGGCCAAAGTCTATGTTTATTAAATTGAACACCGCAAGGCCGTTTGCCGGGCTTATGTCAAATATATTGAAACAAACCCGGCCGCTGGTTTAGGGTGGCGGGTGCCTCTGGCCGAAAAGCAGGCTGGCCGGGCAGAATTTCTGAAGACGTCCGCGAAGACCGCGGCGCTCGTATTCAACAAGAGGAGGACACTCGAATGACCACCCTGACTCGTGCCGATTGGGAACAACGTGCTCGCGACCTGAAGATCGAAGGCCGCGCCTACCTCAACGGCGAATACACCGATGCCGTCTCCGGCGAGACCTTCGAGTGCATCAGTCCGGTCGATGGCCGTCTGCTGGGCAAGATCGCCAGCTGTGACGCCGCCGACGCCCAGCGCGCCGTGGAAAACGCTCGCGCCACCTTCAATTCCGGCGTCTGGTCGCGTCTGGCGCCGACCAAGCGCAAAGCCACCATGATTCGTTTCGCCGGCCTGCTCAAGGAGCACGCCGAAGAGCTGGCTCTGCTCGAAACCCTGGACATGGGCAAGCCGATCAGCGATTCGCTGTACATCGACGTTCCGGGCGCGGCGCAAGCGCTGAGCTGGAGCGGTGAAGCGATCGACAAGATCTACGATGAAGTCGCCGCCACCCCGCACGATCAACTGGGTCTGGTAACGCGCGAACCGGTGGGCGTTGTGGCGGCCATCGTGCCTTGGAACTTCCCGCTGATGATGGCTTGCTGGAAACTGGGGCCGGCGCTGTCGACCGGTAATTCGGTGATCCTCAAGCCGTCGGAAAAATCCCCGCTGACCGCCATCCGTATCGCCGAACTGGCGGTCGAGGCCGGTATTCCGAAAGGCGTGCTGAACGTGCTGCCGGGCTACGGTCACACCGTCGGCAAGGCACTGGCCCTGCATAACGACGTCGACACCCTGGTGTTCACCGGTTCGACCAAGATCGCCAAGCAACTGATGATCTACTCTGGCGAATCGAACATGAAGCGCGTCTGGCTGGAAGCCGGCGGCAAGAGCCCGAACATCGTGTTCGCCGATGCCCCGGATCTGCAAGCGGCGGCCGAATCCGCTGCCGGCGCAATCGCCTTCAACCAAGGCGAAGTGTGCACCGCCGGTTCGCGTCTGTTGGTCGAGCGTTCGATCAAGGAGAAATTCCTGCCGATGGTGATCGAAGCGCTGAAAACCTGGAAACCGGGCAACCCGCTCGACCCGGCGACCAACGTTGGTGCGCTGGTCGATACCCAGCAAATGAACACCGTGCTGTCGTACATCGAATCCGGTCATACCGATGGCGCCAAACTGGTGGCTGGCGGCAAGCGCATCCTTCAGGAAACCGGTGGCACTTACGTTGAGCCAACGATTTTCGACGGCGTGAGCAACGCGATGAAAATCGCCCAGGAAGAGATCTTCGGCCCGGTGCTGTCGGTCATCACTTTCGACACTGCAGAAGAAGCGATCCAGATCGCCAACGACACGCCATACGGCCTGGCGGCAGCGGTGTGGACACAGGACATCTCCAAGGCGCACCTGACCGCCAAGGCACTGCGCGCCGGCAGCGTATGGGTCAACCAGTACGACGGCGGCGACATGACCGCGCCGTTCGGCGGCTTCAAGCAATCGGGTAACGGTCGCGATAAATCGCTGCACGCGTTCGACAAATACACCGAGCTGAAGGCGACCTGGATCAAGCTGTAAACCGTTGACGGAGGATCTGTTCCAAGAGCAGATCCTCTGAACGAAGCAGGTCCCCTGTGGGGGCGAGCCTTTGTGGCGAGGGGATTTATCCCCGTTTGGCTGCGAAGCAGTCGCAAAACATTGCACGCGGTGTATCAGATACCCCGCATTGGCAGGTTTTGGGGCCGCTACGCGACCCAACGGGGATAAATCCCCTCACCACAGGGGCTCGCTCCCACATTGGTTTTTGTGGTGCACATAATAATTATCCACAGGAGCGTGGAACATGCGTTGGGCGACGTATTTCGCCGTGTTGGCGTCTGTCTTGAGTGTTGGCCTGGCCCTTGGGGTCAGCATGCCGCTGGTGTCGTTGCGGCTGGAGGGTTGGGGTTACGGCTCCTTCGCCATCGGTGTGATGGCGGCGATGCCGGCGATTGGCGTGTTGTTGGGCGCGAAGATTTCCAGTCATCTGGCGGCGCGTTTTGGCACGGCCAATCTGATGCGCCTGTGTCTGTGGGCCGGTGCGTTGTCGATCGGTTTGCTGGCGCTGTTGCCGAGCTATCCGATCTGGCTGGTACTGCGCCTGATGATCGGCGTGATCCTGACCATCGTATTCATCCTCGGTGAAAGCTGGATCAACCAACTGGTGGTCGAGCACTGGCGCGGGCGACTGGTGGCGCTGTATGGCAGCAGTTACGCGCTGAGCCAACTGTCCGGGCCGTTGCTGTTGGGGGCGCTGGGCACGGAGCACGATTACGGCTTCTGGGTCGGTGTCGGCCTGCTACTGGCCTCGCCGTTGTTGCTGCTGGGCCGTAGCGGCGCACCAAGCAGTGAGGCGAGCAGCGTGACGTTCGGCGATCTATGGCGTTTCAGCCGCGAGCTGCCGGCGATTGCCTGGGCGGTGTCGTTGTTTGCCGCGTTCGAGGCGATGATCCTGACGCTGCTGCCGGTGTATTGCCTGCGTCAGGGTTTCACCGCGGAAATCGCCTTGGCAATGGTCAGCACCGTGGTGGTCGGTGATGCGCTGCTGCAATTGCCGATTGGTGCGCTGGCCGACTACCTGTCGCGCCGCACGTTGTTCGCCGGCTGCGCAGTGATCCTGATGCTGTCGAGTCTGGCGATTCCGCTGTTGATCGATACGCCGCTGATCTGGCCGCTGTGGGTGTTGTTCGGTGCCAGTGCGGGCGGTTTGTTTACCTTGTCGCTGATTCTGATCGGCGAACGTTATCGCGACGATGCCTTGGTTCGTGCCAACGCGCACATTGCGCAGTTGTGGGGCGTTGGTTGTCTGATCGGGCCATTGGCGGCAGGGGCGGGCAGTCAGTGGATCAGCGGGCATGCGCTGCCGCTGTTGATGGCGGTGGGGGCGTTCGGCTTGGTGATTCTGCTGATGCGCCAGGGTGCGTTCGGAACAGTGCAAACCGCTTGAGATCAAAAGATCGCAGCCTTCGGCAGCTCCTGCATGGGATTACATTCCAACTGTTGGAACTGCCGGAGGCTGCGATCTTTTAAAGCATTTTCTCCAGGCCGACGGTGGTGCTGAACCACGCATTGAACCGTCGCCACCAGCTCCCAGGCTCCTTGGTCAACGTATGCATCTGGCCGTTATCCTCGGTGACCCAGACGATCTTCCCGTCCTGCAATTTCGCCTCATAACTCAACGCCGGCGCCATGCCTTGCTCTGCCAGTTCGCGCACATGAGCTGCCAGCTCGGGGCTGTCGACCAGCACACCGACTTCGGTATTCCAAAGCACTGAGCGCGGGTCGAAATTGAACGAGCCGATGAAGGATTTCTGTCGGTCGAAAATCATCGCCTTGCTGTGCAGGCTGGAATCCGAGCCGCGAAACGACTTGCTGTAAAACAGGTGCGGCCCGCTGCCATAGTTATCCCCAGGCTGGCGGCGCAGCTCGAACAGTTTCACCCCATGCTCAAGCAATGCCTTGCGATACGGCGCATAACCGCCATGCACCGCTGGCACGTCGGTGGCCTCCAGCGAGTTGGTCAACAAACTCACGGACACCCCGGCATCGGCGCGCCCGGTCAGGTACACCAGCCCCGGCTGGCCGGGCACGAAGTAGGCCGAAATCATGATCAGCTCTTTGCTGACGTTTTTCAGTTCCGGCGCCAGTTGCGTGGTCAGCAGCAATTGCGGGTCCGGTTCATCCTTGGCCAGCACTTTGCTCGGTGCATCCCACAGTGCCTGGTTCCAGGCCCAGATCAGCTCTTTGCGCCAGATGTCCATGCGCGGCTCGGTGGTGAAAGTCATCAGTTGCTGATACAGCGCGTGATTCTGCTTTCTTGATTCCTCCAGCGATTCTTCCAGCCGTGTGCGGGTGTTGCGCAGGTCCTTGGCGCTGGGTTTGCTGGTGAGAAATTCGTCGATCGGTTTGCTCAGTGCGCTGTTCCAGTACTGATCGAAACTGTGCCCGAGTTGCTCAGCCACCGGACCGACACTGAGCATGTCGATGTCGGTGAAATTAAGGTTGGGCTCGGCATCGAAATACTCGTCACCCAGATTGCGCCCGCCGACGATGGCTACGCTGTTGTCCGCCAGCCACAGCTTGTTGTGCATCCGTCGATGTTGCAGTGACAGGTTGAACAGCCGTCCTGCCGCGCGCGTCACCCCGGTGCTACGCCCCAGATTGAGCGGATTGAACAGGCGAATCTGAATCTGCGGATGCGCCGCCAGTGTGGCGATGATCGTATCGAGGCCGTCGCTGGTGGTGTCGTCCAGCAGAATGCGCACGCGCACGCCACGGTCGGCAGCCTTGAGCAGTTCTTCCACCAGCATCCGCGTGCTGATGCCGTCATGGACGATGTAGTACTGCAAGTCGAGGCTGGTTTGCGCGTGGCGGATCAGCTCGGCGCGGGCGGTGAACGCCTCGGTGCTGTTGGACAGCAGGCGAAAGCCGGAGCGACCTTGATAGGGCGCAGCCTGCGCCTGGATCGAGCGGCCGAAGCTGGAGCTGGATGCCGGCAATGCCTGGCTCGGCTCGCGGGAAACATCGAGGCTGGCGCAACCGCCCAGGAACGCGGCAAGGATCAGCAAAGCGAGTAGGGGCTGTCTGAAGCTCACGTAGGATCGTTCCGGTCGGCAGTAATGGTCGGCATATGGACGCTGGTGACTCGAAAAAGGTCAGTCGGCTTCGGCCAGCAATCTGCTTGCCGCTGCGCCGACTTTGCGCACCGCGTCTTCGACCAGCGGTGTCGGTTTGGCAGCGTAGTTCATCCGCAGGCAATTGCGGTACTTGCCCGAGGCGGAAAAGATACTGCCGACGGCAATCTGTACGCCCTGATCGTGCAGCTCTCGATTCAGTTTCAGGGTATCGAAACCCTCCGGCAGTTCGACCCACAACATGAAGCTGCCCTGCGGACGGCTGGCGCGAGTGCCGGCAGGAAAATAGCGCGTCACCCAGTCGATCATCACGTCACGGTTGCGCTGGTATTGCGTGCGCATCCGCCGCAAATGCGGTTCGAAGTGGCCGGCCTTGAGGAATTCGGCAATGGCGATTTGCGGCTGTGGCGCTGTCGAGCCGGTGCTGATGTATTTCATGTGCAGCACCCGCTCGAGATAGCGGCCCGGTGCAACCCAACCGATGCGTAGCCCCGGTGCCAGGGTCTTGGAAAACGAACTGCACAACAGCACGCGACCGTCCTCGTCGAAGGATTTGATCGTGCGCGGACGTGGGTAGGTGTAGGCCAGTTCGCCATACACATCGTCCTCGATGATCGCCACGTCGAAACGCTGCGCCAGCGTCAACAGCGCGCGCTTGCGCGACTCCGGCATGATGTAGCCCAGCGGGTTGTTGCAGTTGGGCGTGAGCTGAATGACCTTGATCGGCCATTGCTCCAGCGCCAGTTCGAGGGCTTCGAGGCTGATACCCGTGAGCGGGTCGGTGGGGATTTCCAGGGCTTTCATGCCCAGGCCTTTAAGGGTCTGCATGGCGCCGTGAAAGCTCGGCGAATCCACCGCGACGATGTCGCCGGGCTCGCAGATCGCGTGGATGCTGGTGGACAACGCCTCATGGCAACCGGTGGTGACGACGAGGTCGGCGGCACTCAACTGGCAGCCGGAATCGAGCATCAATCGGGCAATCTGTTCGCGCAGTTCGAGGGTGCCATGGATGTTGTCGTAATACAGACCGGGCATGTCCTGGCGACGGCTGATCCGCGCCAGCCCGCGCAGCAGCGGTTTCATGGTCGGTGAGCTGACATCCGGCATGCCGCGACCCAGTTGCACCACGTCTTTGCGCGGCACGGCGCGAATCAGTTCCAGCACCTGATCCCATTGCGAAATCTCCACCGGCCGCTGCGCCGGACGCCCGACGGCGGGCAACTCCGGCAACTCGCGCCCCACCGGCACGAAATAGCCTGATTTGGGTTTCGGCATGGCCAGGCCGCTGTCTTCCAGCATGCGATAAGCCTGCTGCACCGTGCTCAGACTGACGCCATGTTCTACGCTCAAGGCGCGCACCGAGGGCAAGCGGTCTCCGGGGCGATAGAAACCTTGTTCGATGCGCGTACCGAGCAATTCGGCGAGGTTCACATAGAGCGTCATGGCACTGCCTCGATGCAGGTGATTCGTTAAACCAGTACAGATGCGACAGAAATCGGCAATTCAGTGGCAGAAACGGCAAATCTGTATGGAGTTAATACAGTTTGGTTGAATCTGTAACGCTTTTGTCGGCCCGCGCATCATGGAATCTCTGGCTACCCAAGTAAACAGGAGCGACAAAAATGAACGGCTTGAGCGATGTGCGGCTGACGCTACACAGTCAGGAACTGGCGGCAGGGCAGGAGGACAATGCGTGGCATGCGGCAATGCGCAACGCGCCATCCGGCCTCAGTCGCTGGGGCCTGCTCTGGCATCGTCTGCACACGCGCAAGGCGTTACTGGCTCTGACGCCGGATCAGCTCAAGGATGTCGGGCTGACGCGTGAGCAGGCGCAGGAGGAGGGGTTGAAGCCGTTCTGGCGGATCTGAGTTGTATGCTGGCCTTGCTGGCCCCATCGCTGGCCCCATCGCTGGCAAGCCAGCTCCCACAGGTTCGGTGGTGAACACCAAAACGTGTGACCCCCCCAATCACTGTGGGAGCTGGCTTGCCAGCGATGGCGGCCTCAAGGCCGATGCAAAAACCTCAGACCAACTCTTTCAGTCGATGCCACAACATCCCCAGCGCCAACAACGGCGAGCGCAAATGCTTACCGCCCGGGAAGGTGATGTGCGGCACCTTGGCAAACAGATCAAAACCACCGCTGTGCTGCCCGCTGATCGCTTCGGCGAGCAACTTGCCCGCCAGGTGCGTAGCATTCACCCCGTGACCGGAATACGCCTGGGCGTAATACACATTCGGCTGTTCCGCGAGCCGGCCGATCTGCGGCAAGCGATTGGCGCCGATGCCGATCATGCCACCCCACTGATAGTCGATTTTGACCCCGCCAAGCTGCGGGAAAACTTCCAGCATCTTCGGCTGCATATACGCAGCGATGTCTTTCGGATCACGTCCCGAGTAATGGCAGGCACCACCGAACAGTAAACGGCGATCCGCCGAGAGCCGGTAGTAGTCCAGCGCCACCCGCTGGTCGCAGACCGCCATGTTCTGCGGCAACAAGGCATGGGCCTGTTCTTCGCTCAAGGGTTCGGTGGCGATGATGTAGCTGCCGGCCGGCAGCACCTTGCCGCTGAGTTGCGGGTTGAGGTCACTGAGATAGGCGTTGCAGCCGAGCACCAGAGTCTTGGCGCGCACCGAGCCTTGAGCGGTGTGCACCTTCACTTCAGGGCCGTAATCGATGCGTGTCGCTGCCGAATGTTCGAACAGTTTCACGCCCAGCTGCTGCGCCGCAGCGGCTTCGCCCAGCGCCAGGTTCAGCGGGTGCAGATGCCCGGAGCCCATATCGATCAAGCCGCCGACGTAGCGTTTGGAGCCGACCACCGTGTGCATTTCATTGGCTTGCAGCAGACGGGTTTCGTAGCGATAGCCGAGGCCGCGCAGTTCTTCGGCGTCTTCGGCAAATCCTTCGAGGTCGGAAGGTTTGTTGGCGAGGTCGCAGTAACCCCACGTCAGGTCGCAGGGGATCTGAAAGCGTTCGACGCGTTGACGGACGATTTCCACGGCTTCCAGGCCCATCAGTTTCATCTGTCGGATACCGTCGGTGCCGATGACGTTGGCGAACTGGTCGAGACCGTGACCGACCCCGCGAATCAATTGCCCGCCGTTTCGCCCGCTGGCGCCCCAACCGATCTTGTGCGCCTCCAGCAGCACCACGCTGAGGCCGCGTTCGGCCAGTTCCAGCGCGGTGTTCAACCCGGAGAAGCCGCCGCCGACCACGCACACGTCCGCAACCAGTTCGCCTTGCAACACCGGGTGATCGGGCTGCGGCAGGCTGCTGGCGGCGTAATAAGAGGCAACGTGCGGTTGGCTCGCGGTGGTGTGGGCGCGGGCATTCATAGGCGTCATCCAACGGCTGAGTGTCGAGAAAATTTGACGGAGCATAAGCCGCACGCCCGAATACGGGCAACACTGGTCGGCCGTCGCTGTCTGGAATACGGCTTTTGCGGCACAATCGTCGCCTATTCCACGTTGGTTACCGTTTCGATGAGCTGCAACAGCGAGAAAATCCGCACCCTGCGTCAGCAGATCCCCACGTTCGAGTGCGTGCCGGGCTGCCATGACTGCTGCGGGCCGGTAACCACCTCGCCCGAGGAAATGGCCCGTCTGCCGCGCAAGACCCGCGCCGAGCAGGACGCCGCGCTTCGGCACCACCAAAACCTTGCCCTGCCCGAACGGGCGCGGGCCGGTGGAGCTGATACATCCACGGGTGGAGAAGCAGGTGTTCGAGTACATGGCGGCGAATCGGCAGGTGCTGGTTTAGCCAGATAGCCGAGTTGTCTGCATCGCTAGCAGGCTAGCTCCCACAGGGATTGCAGGTGTTCACATTGTTCGTGTTCACCACTGAACCTGTGGGAGCCAGCCTGCTGGCGATGGCAGCAGCACAAATCTCAGTCAGGAATCGGCAGGCTCAGGCTCTCTTTCACTTCTTCCATCACGATATAGCTCTTGGACTCGCGCACATGCGGCAGCTTGAGCAGGATGTCGCCGAGCAGTTTGCGGTACGAGGCCATCTCGGAAATCCGCG
Source organism: Pseudomonas sp. NPDC087346 (assembly GCF_044744235.1). NCBI lineage: Bacteria > Pseudomonadati > Pseudomonadota > Gammaproteobacteria > Pseudomonadales > Pseudomonadaceae > Pseudomonas > Pseudomonas sp. NPDC087346. The sequence goes on along the minus strand of NZ_JBIUXX010000012.1, from coordinate 115,030 downwards.
CCTTCACCAGATAGTCGAAATCCCCTGACACCAGGTGACATTCCAGCACATGCGGCAGTTTCAGCACCGCGCGTCGGAACTCCTCGAAAGTGTCGCCGGATTTGTAGTCGAGGCTGATCTCGACGAACACCAGCAGACTACCCTTCAAATGCTGCGGATTCAGGCGGGCGTTGTAGCCCATGATGATGCCTTCGCGCTCCAGCCGGCGTACCCGCTCGGTACACGGTGTGGTCGAGAGGCCGACTTTTTCCCCGAGTTCGGTAAAGGAAATCCGCCCGTCCGCCTGCAGGATTCGCAAGATGTTGCGGTCGATCTTGTCCAGCTCACGTTTGGTCTGAGTGTTGGTACGCATAGGGGATGCGCCTCCGTGAAAAGGGTTTTTGCCGAGAATTGTCGCCAAATATAGGCGCTTATATAGTGAAAAGCACTGGCTAATCTTTTTTACACTGCGCCCATAATTGCTCGTACAACAGACGTCGGCGGACAGCCGCGATGAGGGATACAAAAATGCGCGTTATGGTCTTGGGTAGCGGCGTCATCGGTACCGCCAGTGCTTATTATCTGGCCCGTGCCGGGTTTGAGGTGGTGGTGGTCGATCGGCAGCCAGCCGCCGCCATGGAGACCAGTTTCGCCAACGCCGGCCAGGTATCGCCGGGTTATGCCTCACCGTGGGCCGCGCCGGGCGTGCCGCTCAAGGCCATCAAGTGGCTGCTGCAACGCCACGCACCGCTGGCGATCAAAGCCACTGCCGACATCGATCAATACCTGTGGATGGCGCAGATGCTGCGCAACTGCACCGCCAATCGTTACGCGGTGAACAAGGAACGCATGGTTCGTCTGTCCGAGTACAGCCGCGACTGCCTCGACGAGTTGCGCGCTGAAACCGGCATCGCCTACGAAGGCCGCAGCCTCGGTACAACGCAACTGTTCCGCACCCAGGCTCAGCTTGATGGCGCCGCCAAAGACATCGCCGTGCTGAAGGAATCCGGCGTGCCCTTCGAAGTCCTCGACCGCGCCGGCATCGCCCGCGTCGAGCCGGCACTGGCCAATGTCACCGACATCCTTGCTGGTGCGCTGCGCCTGCCGAATGACCAGACCGGCGACTGCCAGATCTTCACCACCCGCCTGGCCGAAATGGCCGTGAAACTGGGTGTGGAATTCCGCTACGGTCAGGACATCCAGAAGCTCGACTTCGCCGGTGATCGCATCAACGGCGTATGGATCGACGGCAAGCTGGAAACCGCCGACCGCTATGTGCTGGCGCTCGGCAGCTACTCGCCGCAACTGCTCAAGCCGCTGGGCATCAAAGCCCCGGTATATCCGCTCAAGGGTTACTCGCTGACCGTGCCGATCACCAACCCGGACATGGCCCCGACGTCGACCATTCTCGACGAGACCTACAAGGTCGCGATCACCCGTTTCGACAACCGCATCCGCGTTGGCGGGATGGCGGAAATCGCCGGTTTTGACCTGTCGCTGAACCCGCGTCGACGCGAAACCCTGGAGATGATCGTCAACGACCTTTATCCTCAGGGCGGTAATCTGGCCGAGGCGAGTTTCTGGACCGGCCTGCGTCCAACCACCCCGGACGGCACGCCGATTGTTGGCGCGACCCCATTCAAGAACCTGTTCCTCAACACCGGTCACGGCACCCTTGGCTGGACCATGGCGTGCGGTTCCGGTCGTTTGCTGGCTGACCTGATGGCGAAGAAAAAGCCGCAGATCAGCGCCGAAGGCCTCGATATTTCCCGTTACGGCAACAAAACCAAGGAGTCCGCACAACATGTCAATCCAGCGCCAGCTCACCAATGAGCGCATGAGTCAGATCGTCAGCCACAACGGCACCGTGTATCTGGCCGGACAGGTCGGTGACGATTTCAGCGCCGGGATTGAACAGCAGACCCGCGAAGTGCTCGCCAATATCGAGCGCTTGCTGGATCTGGCCGGTACCGACAAACAGCATTTGCTGTCGGCAACGATCTACCTGAATGACATCGAAGCGCACTTTGCCGGGATGAATTCGGTGTGGGACCAGTGGCTGCCAAAAGGCGCCGCCCCGGCCCGTGCCACCGTCGAAGCGAAGATGGCCAAGCCGACCATCCTGGTGGAAATCTCCATCGTCGCTGCGCTGCCGTAACTGCTTTAAAGATCCCTCTCCCGGTGCTGTTGGCGGTTCACTCGTCAGCCAGCGCCGGTTTTTATTCCCATGACCGCCTAGAAGTCTGCCGCCATGCGTCCAGCCCGTGCCCTGATCGACCTTCAAGCCCTGCGCCACAACTACCGAATTGCCCGCGAAATCACTGGTGCCAAAGCGCTGGCGGTGATCAAGGCTGACGCTTATGGCCATGGTGCGGTGCGCTGTGCCCAAGCGCTGGAAGCCGAGGCTGATGGTTTTGCCGTGGCCTGTATCGAAGAAGCGCTTGAGCTGCGCGCTGCGGGCATCCGTGCCCCGGTGTTGTTGCTTGAAGGTTTTTTCGAAGCCGATGAACTGGCACTGATCGTCGAGCATGATTTCTGGTGCGTGGTGCATTCGTTGTGGCAGCTCGAAGCCATCGAGCAGGCGGCACTGAACAAACCGATCACCGTGTGGCTGAAGCTCGACTCGGGCATGCACCGCGTCGGCCTGCATCCCAAGGATTACCCGGCGGCCCATCAACGGCTGTTGGCCAGCGGCAAAGTGGCGAAAATCGTTCTGATGAGCCACTTCGCCCGCGCCGATGAACTGCACGCGCAGAGCAGCACCGAGCAAGTGGCGGTGTTCGAAGCGGCGCGGCAGGGCCTGGCTGCCGAAGTCAGCCTGCGCAACTCGCCTGCCGTACTCGGCTGGCCGCAGATCCACAGCGACTGGGTACGTCCGGGCATCATGCTCTACGGTTCGACGCCTTTCGAAGAAGCCAACGCTGTCGCCGAACGCCTGCAACCGGTGATGACTCTGGAATCGCAAGTGATCTGCGTGCGTGAGCTGCCAGCCGGCGAACCGGTGGGCTACGGCGCCAAGTTCATCACCGACAAACCGATGCGCATCGGCGTGGTCGCCATGGGTTACGCCGACGGCTATCCGCGTCAGGCACCGACCGGCACGCCGGTATTGGTGGCCGGTAAACGCAGCCGCATCATCGGTCGGGTATCGATGGACATGCTGTGCATCGACCTCACCGATGTGCCGGAAGCGGGCCTCGGTTCGACCGTCGAATTGTGGGGCAAAAACATCCTCGCCAGCGACGTGGCGAAGTGGGCTGACACCATCCCGTACCAGATCTTCTGCAACCTGCGCCGGGTGCCAAGGCTCTATTCCGAGGCTTGAGGCCGCTACGGAGCCCAAGTGTTGTAAATACTGAACGCTGTCGCCATGATACCGCTCAATATTCTTACAACATCAGGAGGCTCCAGCCTTGGACGTCGGTGAACGACTGCAATCCATTCGAAAGCTCAAAGGTCTTTCCCAGCGTGAGCTCGCCAAGCGCGCGGGCGTCACCAACAGCACCATTTCGATGATCGAGAAGAACAGCGTCAGCCCCTCGATCAGTTCGCTGAGAAAGGTTCTGGGCGGGATTCCCATGTCCATGGTCGAGTTCTTCTCCGAAGAAATCCTGCAGGAAAAACCGACCCAGATCGTCTACAAGGCCAACGAGCTGATCGACATCTCCGACGGTGCCGTGACCATGAAACTGGTCGGCCGTGCGCACCCGAGTCGGGCCATCGCCTTCCTCAACGAAATCTACCCGCCGGGCGCCGATACCGGCGAAGAAATGCTCACCCATGAGGGCGAGGAAACCGGGATTCTGGTGGAAGGTCGTCTGGAACTGGTGGTGGGGCTAGAAACTTTTATTCTCGAAGCTGGCGACAGCTACTATTTTGAAAGTACCAAGCCGCATCGTTTCCGTAATCCGTTCGACTCACCGGCGCGACTAATCAGCGCAGCCACGCCGGCGAACTTTTAAACAAAGAGGCGCCAGGCCATTACGGCGAAGGCACCCGGACCGTTTTACCGATGCGCAACAAGACCCCTTTAATAATGGGGTTGTTTCAGTGTGGCGGGCTACCCGCTATACTTGCGCCCGCCTGCGAACCGTGGCCGCAGGCGTGAATAGCCACCATTGAGGGTGAACGCGTGAACCTAATTATGAAAATGCTGGCTGCACCAGCAACCGTACTGGCCCTCTGGGCTGTCAGCGCTCAAGCTGCGACGAATGACGATATTGCCAAACGCCTCGAGCCGGTTGGCCAGGTGTGTGTTCAGGGTCAGGAATGCAAGGGGATGGAAGTTGCTGCCTCTACGGGTGGTGGCGGGGGAGCCAAGACGCCTGACGACGTGATTGCAAAACATTGCAACGCTTGCCATGGCACCGGCCTGTTGGGCGCACCGAAAATCGGTGACGCGGCAGCCTGGAAAGACCGCGCCGATCACCAGGGCGGCCTCGACGGTTTGTTGGCCAAAGCCATTACCGGCTTGAACGCCATGCCGCCGAAAGGCACCTGCGCCGACTGCTCGGATGACGAGCTGAAGGGCGCGATCCAGAAGATGTCCGGTCTGAAATAAGCCGCACTTCTGACGAAAGAAACCGTCTTCGGACGGTTTTTTTGTGCCTGCGATTCAGGGTTGAGGCTGTCCTTTGCAGCAAACTCAAGGCAAGCTCGGTCTCACCTCTATTCACGGAACGGGCGGGAGGATTCAGATGGTGCAGTTGTGTTCGATCGAACAGGCAGTGGACGACGTGCTCGCGCGGTTGCCGGCGCATATCCACATGGGCTTGCCGCTGGGGCTGGGCAAACCCAACCATTTCGTCAACGCGCTGTACCGGCGCGTCAAAGAGCTGCCCGAGCGGCAACTGACGATCTACACCGCCCTGTGCCTGGGCCGTCCGGATTTGGGCGATGGCTTGCAGAAGCGCTTTATCGAACCCTTCGTCGAACGCGTGTTCGGTGATTATCCGGAGTTCGATTTCCTCGCCGACCTGCGTCGCGACAGCCTTCCCGCGAACATCCGCGTCGAACAATTCTTCATGCAGCCCGGCAGCCTGCTCAACAGCGCACCGGCCCAGCAGGATTACGTCAGCAGCAACTACAGCCACGCGGCCCGCGATATCAACGCAGCGGGCCTGAATCTGGTGGCGCAACTGCTCGCCAGCAGCAGCGAACATCCGGATCGCCTGAGCCTGAGTTGCAACCCCGACATCACTCTTGACCTGTTGCCGATGATCGCCAAACGCCGGGCGGCGGGGGAGACCATTCTGCTGGTCGGCCAGGTACACACCGATTTGCCGTACATGCCCGGCGATGCCGAAGTCGAGATCGACACCTTCGACTTTCTGATCGACGAGAAGGACAGCAGCACACTGTTTTCCACGCCGAACATGCCGGTCGGGTTTCAGGATCATTTCATCGGTTTGCACGCCAGCACCTTGGTACGCGACGGCGGCACCTTGCAGATCGGTATCGGTTCGATGGGCGATGCGTTGACCGCCGCACTGCTGGCTCGGCAGGCCGACAACGAAGGCTATCGGGCCTTGCTGGCGGACATCAATCTGAGCCAGTGGGCGCAATTGATCGAGCGCGAGGGCGGTATCGAACCGTTCGCCAAAGGTCTGTACGGTTGCAGCGAAATGTTCGTCAACGGACTCTTGGTGCTGGCGGACGCCGGGATCATCCGGCGCAAGGTCTACCCGGACGTGCCGACTCAGGAGCGGGCCAACGCCGGCACTCTCGACGAGGCGGCGCAAACCGATGGCATTTCGGTGCACGGCGGTTTCTTCCTCGGGCCGCGCAGTTTTTATGAGCGCCTGCGCGAGTTGCCACACAGCAAGCGCCTCGAATTCAACATGACCCGTATCAGTTACATCAACGAGCTGTACGGGCAGGAAGAACTCAAGCGTTTGCAGCGCATCGATGCGCGCTTTATCAACACCGCGTTCACCATGACCTTACTCGGTGCTGGCGTGTCCGATCAGTTGCAGGACGGTCGGGTACTTAGCGGCGTCGGCGGGCAGTACAACTTCGTCGCCCAAGGTCATGCGCTGCACGATGCGCGCTCGATTCTGATCCTGCGCAGCTGGCGCGAGTCTGGCGGTGAGGTCAGTTCGAACATTGTCTGGGAGTACGGCCACTGCACGATTCCCCGGCACTTGCGGGACATTGTGGTCACCGAATATGGCATCGCCGATTTGCGCGGCAAGACCGATGCGGTAGTGATCGAAGCGCTGCTGAATATCAGCGACTCGCGCTTCCAGTCAGGGCTTATCGAACAGGCACAGAAGGTCGGCAAGCTGCCTAAGGACTTCCGGATTGATCCACGTTTTGCCGAGAACACTCCGCAGCGTTTGCAGGCGATTGCCGCACGGCATCCGAACCTGTTTCCGGAGTATCCGCTGGGCTGTGATTTCAATGAGATCGAGCGGGATTTGCTGCGGGCGCTGAACTGGCTAAAGAGCAAGTTCAAGCTGACCGAGATTCTGGAGTTGGGTAAGGCTGCGCTGGATGCGCCGGAGGCTTCGATGTATCCGGAGCATCTGCAACGGATGCAGCTGACAAACCCTGAGGGCCTGAAAGAAGACCTGTTTCAGCGGCTGCTGCTCACCGGCCTGAAGGCCACCGCGCAGTAACCGTCCACACAAAACCAACTGTGGGAGCTAGCCTGCTAGCGATGGCGGTCTGTCAGTCATTTAACTTTTGACTGACACGTTGCCATCGCTAGCAGGCTAGCTCCCACAGGGGTAATGCGGTTTAGCTGGCTTTATTCGATGAAGGTCACAACGCCGCCCGCCAGCGACTTCACGCGTGCCAGCGATTCAACGCGATAACCTTGGGAATCCAGCTCGGCACGGCCACCCTGGAACGACTTCTCGATCACGATGCCCAGACCGGCAACGGTTGCGCCAGCCTGTTTGATGATCGAGATCAGCGCCTGCGATGCCTTACCGTTGGCCAGGAAGTCGTCGATGATCAGCACGCGGTCGCTGCTGGTCAGGTGACGCGGGGAAATGGCGACGGTGCTTTCAGTCTTTTTGGTGAACGAGTAAACGGTCGCCGACAGCAGGTTTTCAGTCAGAGTCAGGGACTGTTGTTTGCGGGCGAAGATCACCGGCACGCCGAGGTTCAGACCGGTCATGATCGCCGGGGCGATGCCCGAGGCTTCGATGGTGACGATCTTGGTTATGCCCGAGTCCTTGAACAGCGTGGCGAATTCGTCGCCGATCAGCTTCATCAGGGCCGGGTCGATCTGGTGGTTCAGGAAGGCGTCGACCTTCAGGACCTGGTCGGAAAGCACGATGCCTTGTTCGCGGATTTTCTGGTGCAATGCTTCCATGAAGCTGTCCTCTGGTGGCGCTTGTGCGCCCTAGGCTTGTAAAAAAGTGGTCAATTCTAGCGCTTTAACATCGCGCGTATATCAGCCAATGCGCTATTGCCCCGCACGGCTTTGACTTCGGTCGGTGTGTCGTCGTTGCCTTCCCACGCCAGATCGTCCGGCGGCAGCTCATCGAGGAAGCGGCTCGGCGCGCAATCGATGATCTCGCCGTACTGCTTGCGCTTGGCGGCGAAAGTGAACGCCAGGGTCTGACGGGCGCGGGTGATGCCCACGTAAGCCAGACGACGTTCCTCCTCGATGGTGTCGGCTTCGATGCTGGAACGGTGCGGGAGGATTTCCTCTTCCATGCCCATGATGAACACGTATGGGAATTCCAGACCCTTGGACGCATGCAGCGTCATCATCTGCACGCCTTCGGCGCCATCTTCCTCTTCCTGCTGACGTTCCAGCATGTCGCGCAGGACCAGTTTGCCGATGGCGTCCTCGACGGTCATTTCGCCTTCTTCGTCTTTCTCGAGGGTGTTTTTCAACGCCTCGATCAGGAACCAGACGTTGCTCATCCGGTAGTCCGCAGCCTTGTCGCTGGAACTGTTGGTGCGCAGCCAGTTCTCGTAGTCGATGTCCATGACCATGCTGCGCAGCGCCGAGATCGGATCTTCGCCGGCGCACTGCTCGCGGACCTTGTCCATGAAGCGCTTGAAGCGCGACAGGCGATCGGTGAAACGGTTGTCCAGATGTTCGCCAAGACCGATTTCGTCGGTGGCGGCGTACATCGAAATCTTGCGCTCGGTCGCATAGTTGCCGAGTTTTTCCAGCGTGGTCGAGCCGATTTCCCGGCGCGGCACGTTGATCACTCGCAGGAAGGCGTTGTCGTCGTCCGGGTTCACGATCAGGCGGAAGTAGGCCATCAGGTCCTTCACTTCCTGTCGCCCGAAGAAGCTGTTGCCGCCGCTCAAGCGATACGGCACCTGATGGTGCTGCAATTTCAGCTCGATCAGCTTGGCCTGATAGTTACCGCGATAGAGGATCGCAAAATCGCTGTAAGGGCGGTCGGTGCGCAAGTGCAGGCTGAGGATTTCCATGGCTACGCGCTCGGCTTCGGCGTCCTCGTTGCGGCAGCGGATCACGCGGATCTCGTCGCCGTGGCCCATCTCACTCCACAGCTGTTTTTCGAATTCGTGCGGGTTGTTCGAGATCAGCACGTTGGCGCAACGCAGGATGCGGCTGGTGGAGCGGTAGTTCTGCTCGAGCATCACCACTTTCAACGACGGGTAATCGTCCTTGAGCAGCATCAGGTTTTCCGGCCGCGCCCCGCGCCAGGCGTAGATCGACTGATCGTCGTCGCCTACCACGGTGAACTGGTTGCGCTTGCCGATGAGCATTTTCACCAGCAGGTATTGGCTGGCGTTGGTGTCCTGGTATTCGTCGACGAGCAGATAGCGAACCTTGTTCTGCCACTTTTCGAGAATGTCGGCGTGGGCTTCGAACAGCTTCACCGGTTGCAGGATCAGGTCGTCGAAGTCCACTGCGTTGAACGCCTTGAGCGTGCGCTGATAGTGGGTGTAGACGATAGCGGCGGTCTGTTCCTTGGGGTTGCGCGCGTTTTCCAGGGCTTCGGGCGGCAGGATCAGATCGTTTTTCCAGGAGCCGATCATGTTCTTGATTTCGTCGACGCCGTCTTCGCCCGAGTATTCCTTCTGCATGATGTCGGTCATCAGGGCTTTGACGTCGGTCTCGTCAAAAATCGAGAAGCCCGGTTTGTAGCCCAGCCGCGCGTGTTCCTTGCGGATGATGTTCAGACCCAGGTTGTGGAAGGTGCAGACCGTCAGGCCGCGACCTTCGCCGGCACGCAGCAGGGTGCCGACCCGTTCCTTCATCTCGCGCGCGGCCTTGTTGGTAAAGGTCATCGCGACGATGTACTGGGCGCGGATGCCGCAGTTCTGGATCAGGTGCGCGATCTTGCGCGTGATCACGCTGGTCTTACCGGAGCCAGCACCGGCGAGCACCAATAGAGGGCCGCCGACGTAGTTCACGGCTTCTTGCTGCCGGGGATTGAGTCGGGACATACGAAATTCGGGAGTCGTTGACGAAATGGGCCGGCATTTTAACAGGCTCAGCGATTTATGCTGGTCTCTCCGACTTGTGACGTACCACGCGATTCATATTTGCCGGTTTTGTTACTTTCACGCAGGATGCGCGGTGATTTTGCGACTAATGTTCTCATTCGTGACACAAAATAACGTTTTGATAACCGTTGTCATTTGGTCATTGCTCAGCACAACGGCATAATGCCCGCCGCCCACATCATTGCAGAGTCTAGGGAGCTAGCTTGTCTACGCCTGTCGAACCCTTGCGTTTGCTGCTACTGGCCGAAGAGCCAGCGTGGACAGCGTTATTGCGTGAGTGTCTGGCTCCGATGGGGAGCGCGGCAGTGCTGATCAGCGCGCCGAGCTGGGAGTCGGTCAGCAGTTTGTTCGAAGACAACCGCCACGCGGTATTGTTGACCATTCCCGCCTTGCAGCCAGCGCCCGGGCGTTGCAGCCTGCCGACCGTGTTGCTGCTGGAGCACGAACCGGCCACTGCGCCGGACGGTGTCAGCGACTGGCTGGTGTTCGACGCACTCGACCCCGGCATGCTTCGCCGTTGCCTGCGCCATGTGCGCGAACGCGGCGTGCTGGAAAACACCCTGCAACGCCTGGCCGAACAAGACCCGTTGACCGGCATCGCCAACCGTCAGGGTTTCCAGACCTTGCTCACGGCGCGCCTGGCGGAAAACGACGGTCGCGGTCTGGCGCTGGGTCATCTCGATCTCGACAACTTCCGGCATGCCAACGATGCCCTCGGCCATCAGGCCGGTGATCGGCTGATCCTGCAAGTCGTCGCCCGCCTGAAAAGCCAGCTCGAGGCCGGTGATCAACTGGCGCGCCTGGGCAGCGACGAATTCGCCCTGCTGATCGACACCCGCCGCGCACCGCAGCGCGCCGAGTGGATGGCCGAGCGCATCACCGAAGCCTTGTCCGAACCCTATTGGGTCGATGGTGAAAGTCTGCTGATCGGCTCCAGCCTCGGTATCGCCCATGCCCGCGCACAGGCTGGCGCCGATCCGCTGATGTGGCACGCACACATCGCCATGCAGCAGGCTAAAAGTACGCAGGGCTGCACCTTTCATATCTTCAACGAACGCATAAATCGCAATGCGCGGAGCATGGCCGACCTCGAAAGCGAGTTGCGCCGGGCCCTGCGTCGCGACGAACTGGAACTGCATTACCAACCACGCCTGAACCTTGAGGACGGCCAGATCGTCGGCCTCGAAGCGCTGGTGCGCTGGCGTCACGGTGAGCGCGGTTTACTGCCGCCAAGCGAATTCGTGCCGTTGGCCGAGCAAAGCGGTTTGATCGTGCCGTTGGGTTACTGGGTGATTTCCCGGGCCCTGCGCGACATGCAGGCGCTACGCGAGCGCGGACTGCCGGCGTTGCACATGGCGATCAACCTGTCGTTTCGCCAGTTTCAGGACAGCCAGTTGCTGCCGACCCTCAGCCGCTTGATTGCCGAACGCGGCGTCGAGGCGCAATGGCTGGAGTTCGAACTGACGGAAACCGCGGTGATGCGCCGCAGCGATCTGGTCAAGCAGACCATGGACGCTCTTGGGCGCCTCGGTGTGCGTTTCTCGCTGGATGACTTCGGTACCGGGTTCTCCTCGTTCGTGCACCTCAACAGCCTGCCGATCACTTTGCTGAAGATCGACAAGAGCTTTGTCGGCGGCATGGAACAACGCGAAGAGAACCGCAAGCTGGTGCACGCGATGATCAATCTCGCGCACAACCTGCATCTGGAAGTAGTCGCTGAAGGGGTGGAGACGCCGGAACAACTGGATCTGCTACGCGGGTTTGGTTGCGATCAGGTGCAGGGTTATCTGATCAGCCGGCCGTTGCCGTTGGCGGAGCTGGTCGAGTATCTGACGTTCGGTTCGAGTCAGCAGCCAGCCCTTGAAATCGTCGGTTGATCGCCAAACGAATGTGGGACTGCTTTTGTGGTGAGGGGATTTATCCCCGTTGGGTGGCGAAGCCGCCCCAAAACCTGGGATCGCGGTGTATCAGTTACGCCCGGTTCTATGGTTTTACGACTGCTTCGCAGCCGAACGGGGATAAATCCCCTCGCCACAAAGGCTCACTCCTACAGGGGACTTCAGTCAGGCTGGGCGACTGCGAACCGGTTTGCTGACGCGGGCTCCAGCCGAATCATCCGCTTCATCTTCCATTCAAACGCCAGCGTCAGGCTCACCGCCGCGCACGCCAGCCCCAGCGCCAGTCCCCACCAGACGCCCGTCGGCCCCCAGTGCAGATGGAACGCCATCCACCACGCCGCTGGTGCGCCGATCAGCCAATAGCAAGCGAGCCCGACCAGGAACGTGGTCTTCGCATCTTTGAGTCCGCGAATGCAGCCCATGGCAATGGTCTGCGTACCATCGAACAGCTCAAACCACGCCGCCACCGCCAGCAGACTCACCGCCAGCCTGATCACCTCGGCAAACGCCGGATCGTTGTGATCGAGGAACAGACCAACCAACTGATTCGGCAGCAACCAGAACACCATGGCAAAACCGAGCATCACCACTGCGCCGAAGACGATCCCGACCCGCCCGGACATCCGCGCATCCAGCAACTGCCCGGCGCCGTAATGCTGACCGATGCGCATGGTGATCGCATACGACATACCCGCCGGCACCATGAACGCCACCGAGACGATTTGCAGGGCGATCTGGTGCGCACCCAACTGCGTGCTGCCCATGGTGCCCATGCACAGCGCCGCAAACGCGAACAAACCCACTTCCACCGCATAGGTGCCGCCAATCGGCAGACCGAGGCGCCACAGTTCTTTGAGATATTGCCGATTGGGTCGAGACAAGCCTGCGCGTAACGGATAAGCGTCATACGCCGGATGCCGACGGATATGCCAGGCCAGTGCCAGCGCCATGCAGTTGGCAACTATCGCGGTAACCAGACCGATGCCCATCAGACCCATCTTCGGCAGGCCGAACATGCCAGTGATCAGCGCGTAATTGAGCAGAAAATTGGCCACCGTGCCGCCGAGGCTGATGACCATCACTGGCGTCGCCCGGCCAATCGCGCTGGTGAAACCGCGCAGGGCCATGAAGCTCAGGTAGCCGGGCAGGGCGAACGGCAGGGCAATCAGGAACTGGCCGGCAGCGTTGACGTTGGTTTCGGTCTGGCCGAACAGCAGCAGCACTGGTTTGAGGTTCCACAGCAGCAATCCGGCGCCCAGCGCCATCAGCCACGCCAGCCACAATCCGGCCTGCGTCAGGCGTGCAGCACCGACAATGTCACCGGCGCCCTGACGAATCGCCACCAAGGTGCCGACAGCGGCAATCACGCCGATGCAGAAAATCGACACGAACGAATAACTCGCCGCGCCCAGACCGCCGCCGGCCAGAGCTTCGGGGCTGAGGCGGGCCATCATCAACGTGTCGGTCAGCACCATCAGCATGTGCGCCAACTGCGAGGCAATCAACGGCCCCGCCAGCCGCAGGATGGCCCAGAGTTCGGTACGCACAGGATGCTGCATGGTCATCACCACTCAATTTTCAGAGGGAACAGGAGACCGTCGATTCTCGGCGCTTGGCAGGCTTTGCACAAAGGGATAAAAAGGATGGGTGGCATGATTAAAACTCATCCTGGGAACTTTCGGCCATGTCGGCCTCGCCCCGCTACAGGAGCTTTCTGCATGTCGCGTCGTCTTCCTCCCTTGTATGCCCTGCGCGCATTCGAAGCAGCGGCACGGCATAGCTCGTTCACCCGTGCGGCGGAAGAATTGTCGATCACTCAAAGTGCGGTCAGTCGGCACATTCGTACGCTGGAGGAGCATTTTGCTTGTCGGTTGTTTCATCGCAGCGGTCGCAATCTGCAACTGACCGAGTCGGCGCGCCTGCTGTTGCCCGGTATCCGCGACGGCTTCGCCGCGCTGGAACGCGCCTGCAATACCTTGCGCGCCGAAGACGACATCCTGCGCATGAAAGCCCCATCGACCCTGACCATGCGCTGGCTGCTGGCGCGACTCAGCCGCTTCCGCCATTTGCAGCCGGGCAACGAGGTGCAACTGACCAGCGCGTGGATGGATGTCGACTCGGTGGACTTCAACAATGAGCCGTTCGATTGCGCAGTGCTGCTGAGCGACGGGCATTTCCCGCCGGACTGGGAAGCCAGCCTGCTGTTTCCCGAAGAACTGATCCCGGTGGGCGCGCCGAATCTGCTCAATGATCAGCCATGGGATTTGGCGCGACTGGCCAGCACCGAGTTGCTGCACCCGACCCCGGATCGCCGCGATTGGCGCAGTTGGCTGGAGCACATGGGCCTGTCCGATCAGGTATCGCTCAAGGGCGGGCAGGTGTTCGATACGCTGGAACTGGGGATGATCGCGGCGGCTCGCGGTTACGGCGTGTCGATGGGCGATCTGTTGATGGTCGCCGAAGATGTCGCACAAGGGCGTTTGAGTCTGCCGTGGCCAACGGCGGTCGCCAGCGGACTGAATTATTACCTGGTGTGGCCAAAGACCCGTCCGGGAGGTGAACGTTTGCGCCGCCTCAGCGACTTCCTGCAAGGCGAAGTCCGCGCCATGGCGCTGCCTGCGGTCGCACGCTTGAGCTGAAACGTTCGAGCCGCCACAATGCCGGCCTTGAGCCATACCCCTGTTACACACTCAAGTATTCGGTTCTGCCGCCGAATACGTCCAAGTGGAACCGTCGTGCCGGTATCCGCGATTCACCCCCATTATTAGAATATTTCCGAGCAATTGCCGCGATCAGGGAGGATTCGGTGACTCGGCCAGGAGCTTCTCATGTCTCAACCTCGCGCCCGGATCGCCTCGCAGCTGGGCCTCGCGCTCGCTGTGATACTGGCGATTGTCATCAGCGGCAGTACGGTTTTCGCCCTGCGTTCGCTGGATACCGCCAACCTCGCCACCCGTGAAGAACACCTCGCCAGTGAAGCGCGGCTGTTGGCCGACCAACTGAGCACCTTTCACGGCACGCTGCGTGAAAGCACCCAGCGCCTGAGCGGGTTGTTCGAGAAGCGCTTCAGCGCGGGTCTGAGCATCCATCCGAGTGAGCCGGTAAGCGTGGCCGGGACTCAGACCCCGGGCCTGCACCTGGGCAGCGAAGTCTTGAACAACAACTTCAAGGAAGTCGACGAGTTCAAGCAAATGACCGCCGGTGTTGCCACGCTGTTCGTGCGTAGCGGCGATGACTTTGTTCGAGTCAGTACCTCGTTGACCAAGCAGGACGGGACCCGCGCCATCGGCACGTTGCTCGATCACTCCCACCCGGCGTACGCGAAGTTGATGGCGGGGCAGGGCTATGTCGGCCGTGCCTTGTTGTTTGATCGCTCCTACATGACCCAATACACCCCGGTTCGCGACGGCAGCGGCAAAGTGATCGCAGTGCTGTTTGTCGGTTTCGATTACACCGATGCGCAGAACATTCAGTTCGATAATCTCAAGCGCTTCCGCATCGGCCAGAGCGGTTCGCTGGCGTTGCTGGATGAGCAGAACAAATGGCTGGTTCCGCCAGCGGGTGTGCAGGCACTGGATCAAGCCGTACCGGTGATCAATGGTCTGGTGAAGACCCCGGGCAAAGGCGAATTCTGGAGCGACAAATCCGAGGATTTCTACAGCATCGCCGTGCCATTCGACGGCGGGCCATGGTCGGTCGTGGCGAGCATGCCGAAAGCCGAGATTCGTGCGGTGACCTGGAGCGTTGGTACGCAACTGGCGATCGGCAGCCTCTTGGCGATGTTGCTGGCGGTCGGTTCGGTGGTCTGGTTGTTGCGCAGCAAGCTGGCACCTCTGAGTGATCTGGTGCGTCAGGCCGAAGCCTTGGGTGCGGGTGATCTGAGCGTGCGTTTGAACGTGTCGAGCAACGACGAAATCGGTCAGTTGTCCCGTGCGTTCAACCAGATGAGCCAGGCCCTGTCGACCATGGTCGAGCATATCCGCCGCTCCTCGGAAGAGGTCAACAGCCGTGCCCAGGCGCTGTCCGGTTTGTCCGGTGGCGCGTATGAGGGCATGGAGCAGCAGTCCGGTGAAATCACCAGCATGGCTGGTGCCGTTGAAGAGTTCAGCGCCACTTCGCTGGACATCGCCGACAACATGGGCGCGACCCAGCGTCTGGCCCAGGAAAATGCGCAGCAGACGCAGATCGGCCGCACCTCGATGGATGAAGCGTCTTCGTCTTTGGAGCAAATCGCAGGCGCATTGAACACCACTGCCACCGTGATCAATACCCTTGGTCAGCGCTCTCAGGAAATCGGCGGCATCGTCAGCGTCATCACCTCGATTGCCGAACAGACCAACCTGTTGGCGCTCAACGCGGCCATCGAAGCAGCGCGTGCCGGTGAGCAGGGCCGTGGCTTTGCGGTAGTGGCGGACGAAGTGCGTAATCTGGCGTCGCGCACCCGTCAGGCGACCGATGAAATCTCCGGCATGATCCAGAGCATTCAGCAGGAAACCGGTAACGCGATCAGCACCATGGAACAGGGCAATCTGCTGATGCAGGAAGGCCTGTCGCGCAACGCTAATGTGGCCACGGCGCTGGCGCGCATTGATGAGCAGAGCCGTTCGGCGGGGCAGCAGTTTGCAGCGATTACCACGGCGACTCAGGAGCAGAGCAGCACCGCGACTTTGTTGAGCAGTAACTTGCAGAGTATTGCGCTGGCCAACAGTGAGCAGCGCGAGGTGGTATCGAACCTCGCCGTCACTGCCAAAGAGCTGGAGAAACTGGCGGCGGATTTGCGCTCCGAGGTTGATCGCTTCCGTTGATGCGCCTTTGAAATAGTAATCGCGGGCAAGCCCGCTCCCACAGTTTCCGGGGTCGCTCACAAAATCGTGTGAACAACCCAAAACCCTGTGAGAGCGAGCTTGCTCGCGAACGCAACGCCGCCGATCCGTGGCAAATCACCCTCTGCATCTCTCATCTCTACTTGCTGAATCGTTTCCGCAGCGCTATAAAAATGGCACAACTCCAATAAAGGCTGCTGCCATGACCCCGCTCAAACTCGCCGTTGCACTCGGCGCACTGTCTGCTGCTTCCCATGCCATGGCTTGGGATTACGTCCTTCTCGATGCCAACAAGCCCGCGCAAAACTGGAGCATCTCCAGTGAACAACTCGGGGTGAAAACCGACAAACCCTTCTCCGTAAGCCTGCGTACCTTGCACGGTGGACGGCAGGAAGGGGTCAGCATCATCGATATCGATAACGGCACGATGAAACTCTCGGTAGTGCCGACACGTGGCATGAATGTCCTGCAAGCTTCTGTTGGCAACGTGCGCATGGGCTGGGATTCGCCGGTCAAGGATGTGGTCAACCCGGCGTTCATCGAACTCAACGGACGCGGTGGCCTGGGTTGGCTGGAAGGCTTCAATGAACTGGTGGCCCGCTGCGGTTACGAATGGGTCGGCCATCCCGGCATGGACAATGGCGAGTTGCTGACCCTGCACGGGCGCGCCGCCAACATTCCGGCCAGTACCGTCACGTTGCACATCGACGAAAAGCCTCCCTACGCCATCAGTCTGCGCGGCGAGCTGAAAGAGCAGGCGTTCAAGAAAGTCGACTTCTCGGTCGTCACTGAACTGGTCACCGAGCCCGGCACTGCCCGTTTCGCCCTCAACGATACGCTGACCAACAACGGCGATTATCCTAAGGAATACCAGGCGCTGTATCACAGCAACTTCAGTACGCCGTTCCTCGAACAGGGCGCGCGATTCGTGGCGCCGGTGAAACAGGTCTCGCCCTTCAACGACAAAGCCAAAGCCGAGTTGGCGGATTGGCAGACCTATCGCGGGCCGACCAAGGACTACGACGAAACGGTCTACAACGTCGTGCCTTATGCGGACGCCAAAGGCGAAACCCTGGCCGTTTTGCATAACAAGGCCGGCAGTCTTGGTGTTTCTGTTGGCTTCAAAACGCAGCAGCTGCCGGTATTTTCCCTGTGGAAAAACACCGATACCCAAGGTCAGGGCTATGTCACGGGCCTTGAGCCGGGCACCAGTTTTTCCTACAACCGCCGCTATCAGCGCCCATTGAATCTGGTGCCGACCATTGCGCCAAAGGCCAGTCAACAGTTCCAGATCAGCTACAGCCTGCTGGCGGACAAAGGCGCTGTGGATAACGCGTTGAAGCGCGTGACCGAAATTCAGGCCGGGCGCGACACCGAAGTGCGGCATGCACCTTTGGTGGATCTGACCGAGCATTAAGGCGTTGCCGGCCGGTATTGCAGCGCTTCGGCCAAGTGCTCACGCTTGATTGCATCGACTTGCTCAAGGTCTGCCAGGGTTCTGGCGACTTTGAGTAAGCGGTGGGCCGAGCGCAGCGACAGAGTCAGCCGCTCACACGCCGACTCCAGCCATTTCTCATCGACTGTGGATAACTTGCAGTGGCGCTTCAACCCCGGCAGATCGAGAAACGCATTGGCGCAGCCCTGACGCTTTTGCTGACGCTCGCGTGCTTCGGCCACGACGGCCGCTGCGCTGGCGCTGTCCTCTCCCGGTTTCACCTCTGGATTCAACGCCGTCGCCTCCCGTGCGACCGTCAGGTGCAGATCGATCCGATCCAATAGCGGCCCTGACAGTTTGTTGCGATAGCGCTGCACCATGTCCGGCGTACACGAACACTTGCCGCTCGGCTCGCCAAGATATCCACAGGGGCACGGATTCATCGCTGCCACCAACTGAAAGCGAGCGGGAAAGCGCACGCGATCCTTGGCGCGTGAAATCACGATATGCCCGGATTCCAGCGGCTCACGCAGCACCTCCAGCACTTTGCGATCAAACTCTGGCAGCTCATCCAGAAAGAGTACGCCGTGGTGGGCGAGGGTGATTTCGCCGGGTTGCGGTTTCGAACAGCCGCCGACCAGCGCCGGACCCGATGCGGAATGGTGCGGCTGGCGAAAGGGGCGTTGCGGCCAATGGGTCAATGGCACGCCGCTCGCGACTGATTGAATCGCCGCCACCTCCAGCGCTTCGCATTCCGACAGCGGTGGCAGTAATCCCGGCAGCCGACTGGCCAGCAGCGTCTTGCCCGTCCCCGGCGGCCCGCTGAACAACAGGTTGTGCGCCCCCGCAGCAGCAATCAGCAGCGCTCGTTTGGCTGCCATTTGCCCCTGAACCTCGTTGAGGTCGGGATAGGGTCTGGCGGCATGGATCAATCCGTCCGAAACGTACGGCGCAACCGGCGTATGCCCGTTGAAATGCGCCACCGCCTCCAGCAAATGATCTACCGCATACACCTTCAATCCCGACGCCAGACAAGCCTCCTCGGCATTTGCCCGCGGCACCACCAACGCCCGTCCGGCCTTGCGTGCCGCCAACGCTGCCGGCAACACCCCACGCACCGCCCGCACCGCGCCGGACAACGCCAACTCCCCGAGGCATTCCACGTCATCCAGCGTCAGGCACGGCACCTGTACACTCGCCGACAGAATCCCCAAGGCAATCGCCAGATCAAAGCGCCCGCCGTCCTTGGGCAAGTCTGCCGGCGCCAGATTCAAGGTGATCCGCCGCGCTGGAAACTGCAGCCCGGAATTGATGATCGCGCTGCGCACCCGATCCTTGCTCTCCTTCACCGCCGCCTCGGGCAGGCCGACCATGGTCAGCGACGGTAAACCGTTGGCGAGATGGACTTCGACAGTGACAGCGGGAGCATCCACGCCAATCTGGGCGCGGCTGTGGACGATGGAGAGGGACATGGTCGTTCCTTGAGCTGAATCGAGGGCCGCTTCCTGCGGGTTTTTGAAGGGTAGTCTTGGGAGAAAGCGTTGGTCGGATTGTTTTAAGGACGAACTTTCTCTGAATGTTGCTGGAGGCACTAATCCTCAGGCATAAAAAAACCGCCTGTCAGGCGGTCATTGGCGGTACTCAGGTTCCACCACCGGCGAGCCAACCATCGGGCTCCATCTCCTTGCCATAGGTCGCGGCCACTTTCAGAAAATGCCGCTGACTGGCTGAAACTCTGTCCGGCAAACCGAGTGCCTCGGTACCCGGTTTGGAAACCCGTGCCGGTTGGGTTTTCTGCTTCTTCTGCTTCATAAACACCTCACGTGCCGGGATGCTTGATTCAAGGTACTTACTTAATAAGGCGCGTGGGACGGTGCTTGTAGGACGTTGCCGGGATTGTCGCAGGGCTGAAGATCAAAAGATCGCAGCCTGCGGCAGCTCCTACAAGTGAGGCGTAAGGTCGGGCCGACCTTCAATCGCTAGCAGGCTAGCTCCCACAGGGGATAGCAGCGGGTTATTCGGCAGGCGGCGTCAGCTTGGCTTCCATCTCGGCAACCTTCGCTTCGAGGCTTTCGAGGCGAGCGCGGGTGCGCGCCAGCACGACCATCTGACTATCGAACTCTTCCCGGCTGACCAGATCCAGTTTGCTGAACGCACTCTGCAGCAACATTTTGAACTGGCTTTCGATTTCGGCTTTCGGCAGCGGGGTGTCGCCGTTGAACAGGCGGGAGGCGGTGCCGCTCAGGGCGTCGAGGAAGTCTTTGGGCGCGAGCATGGGAAATGTCCTGGAAACAATGGCCGGCAGTGTATCACGCAGTGTCTATAGTCATTTGCGCAGGCACGGATGCACGCTTTTCGCGCAGGCGGACGGACGGCGACGCACCGTTGTTGTGCGTATCTGGATGGCCTTTCGCGCGGTTGCGCTTGCGGCAGCGGCTAACGGATTGAAATCAGTGGTTTTTGGCGACATGGCAAGCTTTCTGCTTAGTCGGTAGTGACCCATGCACTGATGCAGTCGCTGTGACGAATGCAGTGCGCCGGACGGGACGGGGAGTTTCGTCAGGAGCGGTTAGCTGGCGTCAGTCGGGCAGGTAAGGCCGACGATGCGTTACAAAGCCAGGCACTGCGCTTAGACTTGAGTCGGGTTTGTTTTCCTGGGGCAAGTCCACCAATTCGGGAGAGAGTTTCATGAAGCTAGTCACTGCCATCATCAAGCCGTTCAAGTTGGACGACGTGCGCGAGTCGCTGTCCGAAATCGGCGTGCAGGGCATTACCGTTACTGAAGTCAAAGGCTTCGGCCGGCAGAAGGGTCACACCGAGCTGTATCGCGGCGCGGAATACGTGGTCGATTTTCTGCCCAAGGTGAAAATCGACGTTGCAATCGACGACAAGGATCTGGATCGGGTTATCGAGGCGATAACCAAGGCTGCCAACACCGGCAAGATCGGTGACGGCAAGATCTTCGTGGTCAATCTGGAACAGGCGATTCGCATCCGTACCGGCGAAACCGATACCGACGCAATCTAAGCCGCCACAAACCCAACGCCCCAGGAGAAAACAATATGACTCTGCGTAAATTCGCAGGGCTAGGCGCCCTGTTGTCCATCGTAATGCCCGGCCTGGCTATGGCGGCAGATCCGGTGGCGCCTCCAGTCCTCAATTCCGGCGATACCGCCTGGATGCTGACCTCCACCGCCCTCGTGCTGTTCATGACCATTCCGGGTCTGGCGCTGTTTTACGGCGGCATGGTTCGCTCCAAAAACATTCTTTCCGTGATGATGCAGTGCTTCGCCATTACCGGCCTGGTCACCATCCTGTGGTTCCTTTATGGCTACAGCATGGCGTTCGACACCACCGGGATGGAAGCCAACGTCGTCAACTTCAACTCCTTCGTCGGCGGTTTCGGCAAGGCGTTCCTCGCCGGCATAACCCCTGCGAGCATCACTGGCCCGACCGCGCTGTTCCCTGAAGCAGTGTTCGTCACCTATCAGATGACCTTCGCGATCATCACCCCGGCGCTGATCGTCGGTGCGTTCGCCGAGCGGATGAAGTTCTCCGCAATGCTGGTGTTCATGGGCGTCTGGTTCACTCTGGTTTACGCACCGATTGCGCACATGGTCTGGAGCGGTCCGGGTTCGCTGCTGGGTGACTGGGGCGTGCTCGACTTCGCCGGCGGCACCGTTGTGCACATCAACGCCGGTGTCGCAGGTCTGGTGGCTTGCCTGGTACTCGGCAAGCGCAAAGGTTTCCCGACCACTCCAATGGCTCCGCATAACCTCGGCTACACCCTGATGGGCGCCGCGATGCTGTGGGTCGGCTGGTTCGGCTTCAACGCCGGTTCCGCTGCTGCTGCCAACGGCACTGCCGGCATGGCGATGCTGGTGACTCAGATCGCAACCGCCGCCGCAGCACTGGGCTGGATGTTCGCCGAGTGGATCACCCACGGCAAACCAAGCGCACTGGGCATCGCCTCGGGTGTGGTTGCAGGTCTGGTGGCGATCACTCCGGCCGCTGGTACCGTGGGCCCGATGGGTTCGCTGATCATCGGTCTGGCGGCAGGCGTAGTGTGCTTCTTCTGCGCGACTACCCTGAAACGCAAACTAGGCTATGACGATTCCCTGGACGCCTTCGGTGTGCACGGTATCGGCGGTATTCTCGGCGCGATCCTGACCGGTGTGTTTGCAGCACCGGCTCTGGGTGGTTTCGGCACCGTGACCGACATCGCTTCGCAAGTGTGGATTCAGTGCAAAGGCGTGGGCTTCACGGTGATCTACACCGCGATCGTCACTTTCATCATCCTCAAGGTACTGGACGTGGTCATGGGTCTGCGTGCCACCGAGGAAGAAGAAGCGGTCGGCCTGGATCTGGCACTACACAACGAACGCGGCTACAACTTGTAAGTTCGCGTAAAAAATTGCCCGGTTCGCCGGGCATTTTTTTGCCTGCGATTTGTCATTCAAGAGAAGGCTGAAAGGATTTTTCGTACGGCTTTGGTCGTGTTTACGACAAGCATTTTTCTGCGGCCAAAGGCTTACATCAAAGCAGGAATATTAGGGCCTTTGTTTTTTTCCTGAGCGCGCTAGAATGCGCCCCGAACGTGCGGAGAACTGTATGTGGCAACAGACTCTGATAACCCTGCGGGCACGGCCCCGGGGCTTTCATCTGGTAACGGACGAGTTACTCGCCGGCCTGCCTGAACTCAAGGCTTGTCGGGTCGGTCTGTTGCATCTGTGGCTGCAGCATACCTCGGCGTCGTTGACCATCAACGAGAACGCCGATCCGGCGGTCCGTCGCGACTTCGAACGATTTTTCAATCGTCTGATCCCACAAGGAACAGACGGCTATGAGCATAACGACGAAGGCCTGGACGACCTCCCGGCGCACTTCAAGGCCAGCGTGCTTGGCTGTCAGATCAGTCTGCCGATTTCGGCAGGCCGGTTGGCACTGGGAACCTGGCAAGGCGTTTATCTGGGCGAGCACCGTGATTTTGGCGGTGCACGTAAAGTCCTCGCCACCTTGCACGGTGAAGAGGCATAGCCGCTGGTCAGCAGCGACTACCGTTTTTTTTACGGCGACTTTCGACAGTCGCTAAAGCTGGTCTATAACTAATCTGCTTTTCGCAAGTCATGAGGTAGAACATGAGCGACGATGATCTGGAAAACGACGACCTCGAAGTAGGCGACGAAGACGAGGCCGAAGAAGGCCTGGAAGCGGCAGCGGAAGACGCTGCCGACGATGATGGCGGTGACGATACGCCGGCCCCGGCTGCCAAAGGCAAAGCCAAGGCTGCTGTGTCGGTCGATGAGTTGCCAAGCATCGAAGCCAAGAACAAGGAGCGCGATGCCCTGGCCAAGGCCATGGAAGAGTTCCTGTCGCGCGGCGGAAAGGTGCAGGAAGTGGAGGCCAATGTGGTCGCCGATCCGCCCAAGAAGCCGGACAACAAGTACGGTAGCCGTCCTATCTGACGGTCGCTGTTTGCTTGCTGAAAAAGCCCGCCGTCGCTGCGGGCTTTTTCATGGGCGAAGTGAAAATTTGAAGACTATACAGACCCTGTGGGAGCTGGCTTGCCAGCGATGACTGCCTGTCAGACAACATTGATGTTGAATGTGCTGGCCTCATCGCTGGCAAGCCAGCTCCCACAGGGGGTGATGCAAATTCGGGGTCAGTGCTGGGCATTCCAGCGCGCGAGCACGGCTGGCAGGTCGGTCAGTCTGCGGATTTCCGCATCCGGCAAGCGTTCGGCTTCCCAGGCTTTGCCGGCCGGGTTGAACCAGATCGCTCGCAGTCCCGCCTGTTGTGCGCCGGCAATGTCATCTCCCGGATGATCGCCAATGTGCACCGCCGCCTCGGCACTCACGCCGCCACGCTGCAAGGCTTCATGGAACAGTCGAGCATCCGGCTTGGCGATGCCGATGTCTTCAGCGCACAGCGCAAACTTGAAGTAATCCGCAAGACCCAGCCGGCTCACATCGGCATTGCCGTTGGTTACCACACCGAGGGCGTAATGGTTGGCGAGGATTTCCAGCGTCGGCTCGACCTCGGGGAACACCGTGATCTGATGCCGCGCATGCAGGAACACTTCAAAACTCTGGTCAGCCAGATCCGACGCCTCGCCATGCCCATAACCGGCGTCTTCCAGAGCATGGAACAACACGCGTCGACGCAGCGCGCTGATGCGGTGTTTCAAGCCCGGCTCATTGGCCAGCACCCGCTCGCGGATTGCCCACAGATGTTCAACTGGCACCGCGCCCAGGTTCGGCGCATGTTCGGTCAGCCATTCGCGCAATACGGCTTCGGCGCTGACGATCACCGGGGCTGTATCCCACAGGGTGTCGTCGAGGTCGAAGGTGATCAACTGGATGCTCATGAATCGTCGCCTTTCATGCGTTTGGCCCGTGGGTGGGCGCTGTCGTAGACCGCCGCCAGGTGCTGGAAGTCCAGGTGGGTGTAGATCTGGGTGGTCTTGATGTCCGAGTGGCCGAGCAGTTCCTGCACGGCACGCAAGTCCTGCGAGGACTCCAGCAAGTGGCTGGCAAAGGAATGCCGCAACATGTGCGGGTGCAGGTTTTGCCCCAGCTCACGCTCGCCGGCCAGTTTGACCCGCACCTGAATCGCCCGTGGGCCCAGACGTCGGCCTTGCTGGCTGACAAACACTGCGTCATCGGCCGGGTTGGTCATCGCCCGTAATGGCAGCCATAGTTCGAGCGCTTCACGAGCCTTTTTGCCGACCGGCAGCAGACGCGTCTTGCTGCCCTTGCCGAGCACCTGAACCATGCCGTCAGCGAGGTCGAGCTGATCGAGATTAAGCCCGGTCAGTTCCGACAGGCGAAGGCCCGAGGAATAGAACAGCTCCAGAATCGCCTGATCACGACGAGCCAGAAAGTCGTCCTCGACCGCGCCTTCAAGCAGTTGCAACGCGCGGTCAGTGTCGAGGGTTTT
Organism: Pseudomonas sp. NPDC087346; assembly: GCF_044744235.1. Classification (NCBI taxonomy): domain Bacteria; kingdom Pseudomonadati; phylum Pseudomonadota; class Gammaproteobacteria; order Pseudomonadales; family Pseudomonadaceae; genus Pseudomonas; species Pseudomonas sp. NPDC087346. Next base: position 90,506 of record NZ_JBIUXX010000012.1, on the reverse strand, counting down.
CGGCAGGCGTCGTTCGCCCTTCGGCGGCGCCAGACCCGTGGCCGGGTCGTGATCGCAAAGGCCTTCGCGATTCAGATAGTGATAGAGCCCGCGCACCGCCGACAGCAACCGCGCAAGGCTACGCGAGGACTGGCCTTGTGCATGCAGGCGAGCGATCAGGCTGCGCAGGCGCTGGATATCCAGCGCGGCCCAGCTGCCGACGTTCTGTTTGATGCACCAGCCGAGGACTTTATCGAGGTCGCGGCGGTAGGCCGACAGGGTGTGCGGCGACACCTGTCGCTCACTGCGCAGGTGTTCGCAGTAAGCGTCCAGTTGTCGTTCCATGTTCAGCGTACCGAACGCAGGGAGCTGTTGACCCGTGGCAGCACGCGGCCCATGACTTCGGCGATGTAGCTCAAGAACAGCGTGCCGACCGAACTCTTGTAGTGCTGCGGATCACGGCTGGCGATCGCCAGAATGCCGTGGATGCCTTGATGGCTGACGGCAACGACGGCGGTGGAGCCGATCTGCTTGCGCTGTTCTTCGCCGAACAGGAAGTCCAGTTCATGCTCACGCAAACTGCCACTGACGCTTTTACCTTCAGTGAGCAAACCGCCGATAGCGACTTGAGCGTCGGCGTGAGTCACCCAGCGGCCAACCGGTGCAGGGTTGTCGCCGAGCAGGATCAGGCTCACGAAGGGCACCTGAAAATCCTGGCGCAGGCTGTCTTCGACGCTGATCACCACGTCTTCGAGACTGGCGGCGTCCATCAGGGCGAGAATCAGGCGACGGGTCTTGTCGAAGAGTCGGTCGTTGTCGCGGGCGACGTCCATCAACTGCGAGAGGCGATGGCGCATCTCGATGTTGCGGTCGCGCAGGATGGTCATCTGGCGTTCGACCAGCGACACGGTGTCACCGCGCTGGTGCGGAATGCGCATTGCCGGCAGCAGTTCTTCATGCTCGACGAAGAAGTCCGGATGAGCCTCCAGGTATGCGGCAACCGCTGCCGCCTCCAGGCTCTCGGACGCTGATTCGTCGGACTGTCGGGCGGGTACCTGAGGCTTATCGGTCATGGTTTCTGCTCACTCAAAGACGCACTTGTCCTTCGTATACGCGCACTGCCGGGCCGGTCATCAATACCGGGTGGCCAGGGCCTGCCCATTCAATCGACAGACGCCCGCCGGGCAGGTCGATCAACAGTGGCGAATCCATCCACCCCTGACTGATCGCAGCTACAGCCGCTGCACAGGCGCCGGTGCCGCAGGCCTGGGTTTCCCCGGCACCGCGCTCCCAGACGCGCAGTTGCGCGCGGTTCCGGTCAATGACCTGGATAAAACCGACATTGACCCGCGCCGGGAAGCGCGGATGGTGTTCGATTTTCGGCCCCAGTTCATGCACCGGTGCGTTATTGATGTCCTGCACTCGCAGCACGGCGTGGGGGTTGCCCATCGACACGGCGGCCAGTTCGACGGTTGTACCGTCGACTTCAAGCTGATAGCTGGTGGCCTGCGCCGGCGCTTCGAACGGAATATCCGCCGGCACCAGACGCGGGGCGCCCATGTTCACGCCGATCTGGCCGTCATTTCGTACGTCCAGTTCGATGATGCCGCTCTTGGTCTCGACACGGATCTGGCGCTTGGCGGTCAGACGCTTGTCCAGCACGAAGCGGGCAAAGCAGCGCGCACCGTTGCCGCACTGCTCAACTTCGGAACCGTCGGAATTGAAGATCCGATAACGGAAGTCCACGTCCGGGTTGCTCGGCGCTTCGACGATCAGTAGCTGATCGAAGCCGATGCCGGTGTGCCGATCACCCCATTGCTTGGCGTGTTTAGGCTGAATATGCGCGTGCTGGCTGACCAGGTCGAGAACCATGAAGTCATTGCCCAGGCCGTGCATTTTGGTAAAACGCAGCAGCATGGTTTACTCCGGCAGCAGGCTTTCGCCGGCAAACAGCTCGGCCACGGTTTCGCGGCGGCGCACTTCGAATACTTGATCACCATCCACCAGCACCTCGGCGGCGCGGCCGCGGGTGTTGTAGTTGGAACTCATGACAAAACCATAGGCACCGGCCGAATGCACGGCCAGCAGGTCGCCTTCTTCCAGCGCCAGTTCACGATCCTTGGCGAGGAAATCACCGGTTTCGCAGATCGGGCCGACGATGTCGTAGGTGCGTGCGGCGGATTCGCGCGGGCGCACGGCCGAGACGTCCATCCAGGCTTGATAAAGCGCCGGGCGGATCAGGTCGTTCATTGCCGCATCGACGATGGCGAAGTCTTTGTGTTCGGTGTGCTTGAGGTATTCGACCTGGGTCAGCAGCACGCCGGCGTTGGCGACGATGAAGCGGCCCGGCTCGAACACCAGCGCCAGATCACGACCGTCGAGACGTTCGCGCACGGCTTTGATGTAGTCGGCAGCCAGTGGCGGCTCTTCAACGCGATAACGCACGCCCAAACCACCACCGAGATCGATGTGGCGCAGGTGGATGCCGCAATCGCCGAGGCGATCAACCAGATCAAGCAAGCGGTCGAGGGCATCGAGGAACGGTGCCAAAGTAGTCAGTTGCGAACCGATGTGGCAGTCAACGCCGATCACTTCCAGGTTCGGCAAGTGCGCGGCACGCACGTAGACATCCTCGGCGTCGGCAATGGCGATGCCGAACTTGTTCTCTTTGAGACCGGTGGAAATGTACGGGTGGGTGCCGGCATCGACGTCCGGGTTGACGCGCAGCGAGACCGGAGCGCGAACGCCCAGTTCGGCGGCGACTACTTGCAGACGCTCAAGCTCTTCGGTGGACTCGACGTTGAAGCAATGCACGCCGACTTCCAGGGCGCGACGCATGTCGTCACGGGTCTTGCCGACACCGGAGAACACGATCTTGTCGGCACTGCCGCCAGCGGCGAGTACACGTTCCAGCTCGCCACGGGAGACGATGTCGAAACCGGCGCCGAGACGGGCCAGGACATTCAACACACCGAGGTTGGAGTTGGCTTTGACCGCGAAGCAGACCAGGTGCGGCATGCCGGCCAATGCATCGGCGTAAGCCAGATACTGGGCTTCAATGTGCGCACGCGAGTAAACGTAGGTCGGTGTGCCGAAGCGGTCGGCAATGGCGGACAGCGCCACACCTTCCGCGAACAGCTCCCCGCCACGGTAGTTGAAAACGTCCATGGCGGTCCCTTATTGGTAAACGTCGTGCTTATGCGCCTTGGAGGCAGGTTGTTGTTGCGACGATTTGGCTTGCTCGGCCGGGTCCTGATTGTCATCGGGCAGGTACAGCGGGCCTTTTTGACCGCAGGCCGATACGAGGCAGGCAACCGCGACGAGCGCAGCAAGGGAAGAGATCAGGCGCTTCATGGCGAAATCCTTGAAAATGCGTTAATTGCGCCGGAGTATACCGGCCACCCGGCAGCTTGCCTATGCGACGGGCTTCCCGTCCGGCGGGCCTTGGCCGCAAGCTATCCGGATCGGCGCAATACCCTGTAGGAGTGAGCCTGCTCGCGATGAGGCCCAGTCAGCTACCTAGATGTTGAATGAAAGACCGCCATCGCGAGCAGGCTCACTCCCACAAGGTTCGGTGTTGGCTTGCCAACAGGTCCCTGGTCGTTATCCTTTGCAATCAGTGGGGCGCGTCCGTATCTTTCGGCGCTTGAGCCTGATCAGACATTTTTTGAGGTTGCCGCAATGAGTTTGTCCGAAGCGCGTTTTCACGATCTGGTCGATGAAACCCAGGAAAAACTGGAAGACATCTTTGACGAAAGTGATCTGGATATCGATCTGGAGAGCTCGGCCGGTGTGTTGACCGTCAAGTTCGAAAACGGCTCGCAGTTGATCTTCAGCCGTCAGGAGCCGTTGCGTCAGCTGTGGCTGGCGGCGGTGTCCGGTGGTTTCCACTTCGACTACGACGAAGAGAGCGAGCGCTGGATGTGCGACAAGAGCGAAGAGCAACTGGGCGAGATGCTTGAGCGCATCGTCAAGCAGCAGGCCGGTGCCGAATTCGATTTCGAAGGTCTGTGATCCAGTGACTCAGCCTGCACCCGTTCGTCCGCCGAAGCCGCTTTACAGCAACGTCAGCCCGGCCGTGCCTTCACCGTGCAGCGGCGTGTGTCGGCTGGATGAGCAAAAGGTTTGTCTCGGCTGCTTCCGGCATGTCGAGGACATCCGCGAATGGCGCTCGGCGGATGATGAGCGGCGGCGAGTGATCTGCACCGAGGCGGCGACGCGGAAATCTTTGGCTTAAGGATGTTGTGGCGAGGGGATTTATCCCCGTTCGGCTGCGTAGCAGTCTTGAAGATCCTGGGGCCGCTACGCGACCCAACGGGGATAAATCCCCTCGCCACAGAGGTTCTCGTCCAGCTTAAAAGGGCGTGGCTTGTATATTTTTTGAGCTGTGATAGTGTCCGAACACGCCTCAACCCATCGAGGCCTGGTGAAAACCCCGCCTTTTTTGGCGGGGTTTTGCTTTTTTTGTGCAGAAGAAAGGAGTCTGCCCGGATCATGACCGCACCTTCCATCACCCTTACCCGTCTGGACGTGCAACGTCTGGAGCGTTTGATCGACAGTCTGAAAGATCAGACTTCGCCGGGCGTAATCGCGCTGCAAACTGAACTGAACTGGACCGCGCCGATACGCTGGTCGGTCACGATGAAGTGCCCGCCGATGTCGTGACGATGAACTCCCGTGTGCATTGCCGCGAAGAGGGCAGTGGCAAGGACTATCACCTGACGCTGGTGTATCCCAAGGATGCCAACGCCGATGAAGGCAAGATCTCGATCCTGGCGCCGGTCGGCAGCGCACTGCTGGGCCTGAAAGTTGGTCAGCACATTGACTGGCCAGCACCGGGTGGCAAGACCCTGAAGCTGACCTTGCTGGAGGTGGAAGCTCAGCCGAAAGTTGCAGACGATTTTAGTCTCTGACTCAGACCTGTTCGAGCGCCTCGTTCAGGGCGCGCTCCAGGTCGGCCTTGTAACGCAGATACAGATTGCTTGAACTCTGACCATCACCGAGCAGGCCCGACAGGTCCAGATCGGTGATGTAGCAGCGATAGCGCTCGGTTTCCCGGCGTTGCTCGACGATCTCCCGGGCGACCACGCTGAATAGCTGGTCTCCATGCTCCAGCTCGTTGAACTCCCGTTGATTGCAATACAGGGTGACCTGCACTTCCCCCGGTGCGGCTTTGCCGACGATGGCCTGCACGTCGTAGAACGGTTTGTTGACCGGAGTCTGCGGCGCCGGCCGCGCTTCGACCCGCCGTGCCCGTCCCGGGCCTGATGGCAATAACTGGTAATACAAAGTATCGAGGTTGACTGCCTGACTGCCATCCATCGGCAGCAACGCCTCACGCCGGAACAGGATCGATTGCAGAAATCGCTGCAACGGCACCAGCAGACTTTGTTCATCGTGATACGGCAAATGTTGCTGCCACAGCGCATTGAACTCATCCAGCACGTACAGCTCGGCCTGTTGCTCGGTAATCCGGTAGAACACCTGAATGGATTCGGGCTGGCCCATCGGCAGGATCAACGCCAGATCGTGATCCTCCAGTGCCATCGGGTCGAGGTGCAGCGGGCTGTAGCGCGCCTGTTCTTCGCCGAGGTAATCGAGCAGCGCCGGCAGGGTGGCGAGGGCCACATGGTTGACCTGACCCGGCACCAATTCCAGTACGTGATAGTGCTGCTGCACCTGAATCAGGTAGCGATGATTGAGCCCGCTGAGCAGCAGGTTCTGCGCGGTATCGACGATCTCTTCCACACGCCGGGCAATGAACTGCGCACGGTTATGGCAGAAGCAACGTACCCGCAACGCTGGTTGCAGCGGTCCGCTCGGCAGGTTGTTGAGGTAATCGCGCAGGCAGTCGAGCAGGGCGTGCGGCCCGTCGAAGCGATTGACCAGCACTTCGTTCCAGCTGTTGAGCGTGACCTGATCCAGGGTCAGCACGAGGTTTTCGCGCACGCCGGCATAACTCAGCGAGTCAGTGCGCTCGGTGGTCATCAGGATATTCAGGTCGCGGTGATGCTTGAGTGGATCGACCCCGACGTTGACCAGAATCAGCACTTCACTCGGCACGGCGGCGCGCAGCAAAGGCTCTTCATCGACCGTCGGCAAGGGCAGGGCGATGCTCTGTTGCAGGCTGCCGAGCAGGTTGAACAGCTCGAACTCGCTCATGTCGCTGGTGCCGGGGTGCAAGGCCAGGCGGGTGCTGCTGTCGATCACGCCGTTGCGGTGGCACCAGGTCAGCAGTTCGAGCAACTCTCGGCTGCGTTTGATCGGAGCGAAATGTTCCCACTCATGGGCGGTGAGGCTGCCGTTGTACAGACCCCATTGGGTTTGCCCCGGCTCTTTTTTGTTGCGCGACTGCACCAGCGTCAGAGTGTCTTCGGCCAGGTCCGGGGCGATTCCGGGGTTGATGAATTCGACCTTGTCGGCCTTGCGCTCGAACGCCGCGTACAGCCGACGACCCAGCACATTAAGGTCGCGCTTATTGATCAGGCTGACGGTCTGTTCGGTGCGGGCGAACTGGGTCAGGAAGCGGTAGCTGTAATTCAGTTCATTGACCAGTGCGCGGCGTTCAGCGGCGACCTGGCGGACTTTCCACTGGCTGCGACTGTCGAGCAGCGTCAGTTGTCGCTGATCCCAATGCCATTCCTGGGCCAGCCGCTCCAGCAACGAGCGTTGCCAGCTCTGGGTGCGGCTGTTGCCGGTGAGCTTGCGATTGACCTTGAGATACAGCGCCCGGCGCACCAGCTCAAGCCGTTCCGGCTCGTTGCGCGCGATGAGGTATTCCTCGATGCGGCGGTAAACCACCATGTACGGGTCCAGCTCATCCAGATCGAGCTGGTTGGCAAACACCGCCTGCTTGAAGCGCAGGCTCAGGCACTGCACCTTCGGGTGCTCGCTGGCGTAGACCTCGGTCAGCAGCAGTTTGAGCACTGACTTGTAGGGCGACTCAATGCCTTTGAACAGCTGCCACAACCCTGCACCGATGAATTCCCCCGGCGGAATCTGCGCCAAATGGCCAAGGTCGAGGGTTTCGTCGGCGCGAATGAAACGCTTGGACAGCAGAGTGTGGGTGTACAGGTCGTAGGCTTTTTCTTCGTAAACCGGCACCAGCCACCAGATCGGTGTGCGCCCGGCTAGCCAGATCGCGGTGCGGTAGAACTCGTCCAGCAACAGATAGTGCTGGGTGGTGCCGCAATCCTCGGAACTGAGTTGCGTGTCGCGCTCGCCTTTGATGAAGCGCGTCGGGTCGATCAGAAAAAAGTGCGCCTCGGCGCCCTGAGTGGCAGCCCAGGCTTCGAGCAACTGGCATTTCTTGCGCAGTTCGGCGAGTTCGTTTTCAGTCAGGTCCGGCGCGTGGCAGACCCACACGTCCATGTCGCTCTGATCGGCCTGAGCCAGCGTGCCGAGGCTGCCCATCAGGAACAGACCCTGAATTGGCCGTGGCGGATTGCTGCCGTGACGCGGCTTGTAAGAAAACGAGCGAGTCAGGCGCTGGGCTTCAGCGAGCGCGTTGGTGTCCGGTTCGTAATTCGACAGCCCGGCCGGCGTGCTGCCCGAAACGTAGCCCGGCAGCAGCGGATGATTGACGTGGAAAAACAGCGGCAGCAGCGTGAGCACGCCTTGCTGGCGGGTTGATAAACCTTCCAGTGCGCGAAGCAGGCGACCTTCATTGAGATTGAGAAAGCGTGCGCGTAGCTGGCTAAGAACCTTGCGGTCGATTCCCTCGTCCAGATCGGGGCGAATTTCGTGGGTGCGCGTCATGTCAGCTCAAACCGGCTCGCAGGGCTCGGACGTAGAAGGTCTCGGAATGTGAGGCAGTTTAGCGTCTGCGCGGCGGGACTTTTAAGCTGAATTTGTTTTTTGGCGTCAGATTTCTACCGTCGGGCGACGACAGATCATCGGGCAGGCCCGCGGAAATCCCGTGAAAGGGGTTCCCGTGGGCAATAAACGGGGATTCAGGCGGTTTCTTCGACGTTCAGAATGGTCAGAACGGTTTGCACATTTTGCGCGGCATCACGACCAAGGCTGGTCAGGTAACCGCCATCGGGCTGGTCGGTCAGTTCTTTTTCGAAGAGGCGTTGCGCGGCAGCAATATGTTTCAGGGCAGCGGTCTGATGAATTTTCAAACCTTCCTGGGAACTGTCCAGGGGAAAGAGTGCAAGGACTTCCAGTTCGGCAACCAACTCAGGGGTAAGCGACATAAGGACTCCAGACTTTCTAGGAATTAGACGACAGCGCCCCTAAGGTGAACCTGCGGATGCGGTGTGTCCAGTGCTGGCGACAGGGAATTTTCCCATGGGCGGGTTCCAGTGTAGTCAGGTTCCTGGATCAAGCTGGATGGATACGTAACCAAACATTGTAGGAGTGAGCCTGCTCGCGATGGCGCAGTGTCGGTCAGCATCTTTCTGACTGAGAGAACGCAATCGCGAGCAGGCTCACTCCTACAGGATCGGGGGTTACTACTTTTCTGGTGGCAGCTCGGGCAGTGCGCGCAACGCAGTTTCATACCATTCGGTATCGAACGCGCGGTCTTCATCGAGCATCGCGTCAATTTCGTAGGCCAGCACATGGGCCATCAGATTGAGGATCTCTTCGCGCTCAACGCCCACCAGGGTCAGCTTGTTGAGCGTGGCTTTGGCGGCCGGCGGGTTGTTGCTTTCGATCTGGTTTTCGATGGCTTCGATCAGAGTCGACTCGGTGAACTCTTCTTCGTCGTTATCGATATCAGTTGGCTCGCTCATGGCAGGCTCCTCAAGGAAAGGCGCCAGTTTACCCGCATTCAGCGGCGTGATGCTGCTGGCGGGAATCCATCCGGCGATCTATAAACAGGCACTGCCCACCCCGCACGGCCTGGAGGCTATGTGATGCTCAAGCTCTACGGATTCTCAGTCAGCAACTACTACAACATGGTCAAACTGGCGCTGCTCGAAAAGGCTCTGCCATTCGAAGAGATCACGTTCTACCCGACGCAGACCCCGGAATCACTGGTCATCAGCCCGCGTGGCAAGGTGCCGGTGCTGGGTGTCGAGGGCGGGTACATCAACGAAACTGCGGTGATCCTCGAATACCTTGAGCAGACTCAAAAAGGTACGCCGCTGCTGCCGAGTGATCCGTTCCAGCGCGCCCAAGTGTTGGCGATTGCCAAGGAAATCGAGCTGTACATCGAGCTGCCGGGCCGCGCCTGTTATGGCGAAGCGTTCTTTGGCGTGAGCATTCCCGAGGCGATCAAGGAAAAGACCAAGGCTGAACTGCTGCTGGGGTTTGCGTCGCTGGGGCGTCACGGGAAATTCGCGCCGTATGTGGCGGGCGACAGTCTGAGCGTGGCGGATTTGTACTTCCTCTACAGCGTGCCGCTGGCGTGCGCGGTCGGGCAGAAGCTGTTTGGAATCGATTTTCTGGCGGAGATGCCACAGGCCAAGGCGCTGTTGCAGCGTCTGGAATCCAATCCGCATGTGCAGAAGATTGCGGCGGATAAAGAAGCGGCGATGCCGGCGTTTTTGGCGATGATCGCTGCCAAGAAATGAGTTTTTGCTGATCTGAAGTGAGCTATCGCCAGCAGGCTGGCTCCCACAATTGGATTTGTGAACTCAGTCCAATGTGGGAGCCAGCCTGCTGGCGATGCTTTTAGCGGCTGGCGAGCAGCGCCTGACCGCGAACTACAGCCTTCTTGACCTGCGCCGGCGCGGTGCCGCCGATATGGTCACGGGCATTTACCGAGCCTTCCAGGGTCAGCACGGCAAACACATCCTGTTCGATCTGGTCGCTGAACTTGCGCAGTTCTTCCAGGCTCATTTCCGCCAGATCCTTACCGGTGTCCACGCCGTACTTCACCGCGTGGCCAACGATTTCGTGGCAATCACGGAATGGCAGGCCACGGCGTACCAGATAGTCGGCGAGGTCGGTGGCGGTGGAGAAACCGCGCAGCGCCGCTTCACGCATGATCGCGTGTTTCGGCTTGATCGCCGGGATCATGTCGGCAAATGCCCGCAGCGAGTCGCGCAGGGTGTCGGCAGCGTCGAACAGCGGCTCTTTGTCTTCCTGGTTGTCCTTGTTGTAGGCCAGAGGCTGGCCTTTCATCAGGGTCAGCAGGCCCATCAGCGCACCGAACACACGGCCGGTCTTGCCACGCACCAGCTCTGGCACGTCGGGATTTTTCTTTTGCGGCATGATCGAGCTGCCGGTGCAGAAGCGATCCGGCAGATCGATGAACTGGAACTGCGCGCTGGTCCACAGCACCAGCTCTTCGGAGAAACGCGACAAGTGCATCATCGCGATGCTCGCAGCCGAGCAGAACTCGATGGCGAAGTCACGATCGGAAACGTTGTCCAGCGAGTTGCCACCGACGGCGTCGAAGCCCAGCAATTGCGCGGTGTATTCGCGATCGATCGGGTAGGTGGTGCCGGCCAGTGCAGCACTGCCCAACGGCATGCGGTTGGTGCGCTTGCGGCAGTCGACCAGACGCTCGTAGTCGCGGCTGAGCATTTCGAACCAGGCCAGCATGTGGTGACCGAACGTCACTGGCTGCGCGGTCTGCAAGTGGGTGAAGCCGGGCATGATGCTCGCGGATTCACGCTCGGCTTGCTCCAGCAGGCCTTTTTGCAGGCGGGTGATCTCGGCGAGGATCAGGTCGATCTCGTCACGCAGCCACAGGCGGATGTCGGTAGCGACCTGGTCGTTGCGGCTCCGGCCGGTGTGCAGTTTTTTGCCGGTGACGCCGATGCGGTCGGTCAGGCGGGCTTCGATGTTCATGTGGACGTCTTCGAGGTCAATGCGCCAGTCGAACTGGCCGGCCTCGATTTCGCCCTGAATGGTCTTCAGGCCTTCGATGATGCTGTCGCGCTCGGCATCGGTCAGCACGCCGACCTTGGCCAGCATGGTGGCGTGCGCGATCGAGCCCATGATGTCGTGGCGATAGAGGCGCTGGTCTAAAGTGACGGTGGCGGTGAAGCGGGCGACGAAGGCGTCGACGGGTTCACTGAAGCGGCCGCCCCAGGACTGATTGGTCTTGTCAGTGCTCATGAATTCGCTCGTATCGGCTTGAAGAAAAAAGGCGTGAAACGCTGGCGCGGATAATAACAGGGTTGCCAATCCTGTCGCTGACACTGGTCGATACGTTTTTTTCTCATTCGCTCATGCATAGTCGGCGCGGCCCGTGGGGCGTTTTGCACAAGGATATTTTTCGTTTGAGCAATATCGCTCCGGCGAGCGTCTACAGTTGGACATAGGAGTCGGCGCGAGCGGGGATCGCGCAAAGCGCTGGGTGCCGACTATAAGAAGAGAGGGGTGGGTGTATTGTCCATCGGCAAACCTTGTGAAAAGCGCAGACAACAGCGGGCTTTGAGCGGTACGAACCGGGCTTTGGCAAATATTGCTGGCCGACGTACGGCACTTTTTGGCGCTCGGGCTAGTCTTAGCGTGGATCGCGGTGACGGACGTCACTCCACCTGTCTACGCTATCCTTGTGCGAGACTCACGCAGGAATCCAGCGCAATATGAATGTCCTGATCGTTGATGACGAACCACTGGCCCGCGAGCGCCTCAGCCGAATGGTGAGCGAACTCGAGGGTTACACAGTCCTGGAGCCCAGCGCCACGAATGGCGAAGAGGCGTTGGCGCTGATCGACAGCCACAAGCCGGATATCGTGCTGCTCGATATCCGCATGCCTGGCCTGGATGGCCTGCAAGTGGCTGCCCGTCTGTGCGAACGTGAAACACCACCGGCCGTGGTGTTTTGCACCGGCCCCGATGAATTTGCCGTGGAAGCCCTGCAGGCCAGCGCCGTGGGCTATGTGGTGAAACCTGTGCGAACCGAACATCTGCAAGACGCCCTGAAACGGGCTGAACGTCCCAATCGGGCCCAGCTCTCGGCCCTGACCCGTCCGGCTGCCGAAAGCGGCACCGGCCCACGCAGCCACATCAGTGCCCGCACCCGCAAAGGCATCGAGCTGATCCCGCTGGATCAGGTGGTCTATTTTATTGCCGACCATAAATACGTGACCTTGCGCCATGAAGGCGGCGAAGTGCTGCTGGATGAGCCGCTCAAGGCGCTGGAAGACGAATTCGGCGAGCGCTTCGTGCGTATTCACCGCAACGCACTGGTTGCCCGAGAACGCATCGAGCGACTGCAACGCACGCCTCTGGGACACTTCCAGCTGTTTCTCAAAGGTCTGAATGGCGACGCTTTGATCGTCAGCCGCCGGCATGTGGCGGGTGTGCGCAAAATGATGCAGGGCCTTTAACCCGGGGTTTCCCGGCGGCTCTCACTTGTCGTTACCGGACATTGCAGGCCAGGGAGGCCGCGCCGTTTCTGATTCAGGTCAAAGTGGATTTGGCTGAGCTGTTATTATCCGCCGTATCTATTCAGTACGGATTGATCCATGTCCTCTCGCGAAATCCGCATCGCCACCCGCAAAAGTGCCCTTGCCCTGTGGCAGGCCGAATACGTCAAAGCCCGTCTGGAAGCGGCCCACCCGGGTCTGCTGGTGACGCTGGTGCCCATGGTCAGTCGCGGCGACAAGCTGCTTGATTCGCCCCTGTCGAAAATCGGCGGCAAAGGCCTGTTCGTCAAGGAACTGGAAACCGCGCTGCTGGAAAACCAGGCCGACATCGCCGTGCATTCGATGAAAGACGTGCCGATGGACTTTCCTCAAGGTCTGGGCCTGTTCTGTATCTGCGAGCGCGAAGACCCGCGTGACGCGTTCGTTTCCAATACGTACGCCAGCCTTGAAGCGCTGCCGGCCGGCAGCATCGTCGGCACCTCCAGCTTGCGTCGTCAGGCGCAGTTGCTGACCCGTCGCCCGGATCTGGAAATCCGCTTCCTGCGCGGTAACGTCAACACCCGTCTGGCCAAGCTCGATGCCGGCGAGTACGACGCGATCATCCTCGCGGCTGCTGGCCTGATTCGCCTCGGCTTCGAAGACCGCATTACCTCGGCAATCAGTGTCGATGACAGCCTGCCGGCCGGTGGCCAAGGCGCGGTCGGCATCGAATGCCGCAGCGTCGATAACGAAATTCATGCCCTGCTGGCGCCGCTGCATCATGCGGATACCGCTTCACGCGTTACTGCCGAACGAGCCCTGAACAAGCATCTGAATGGCGGCTGTCAGGTGCCAATCGCCTGCTACGCCGTGCTTGAGGGCGATCAGTTGTGGTTGCGCGGTCTGGTCGGCGAACCGAGTGGCGGCAAGCTGCTGAGCGCTGAGGCGCGTGCGCCCCGCGCGGCTGCCGAGACTCTGGGCGTGCAGGTTGCCGAAGACCTGCTGAGCCAGGGTGCTGCCGATATTCTCAAAGCGGTTTACGGTGAGGCTGGTCACGAGTGACCGGCTGGCGCCTGCTGCTGACCCGTCCGGCGGATGACTGCACGGCGCTTGCCGAGTTGTTGGCCGGGCAGGGGATTTTCAGCAGTTGTCTGCCGCTTCTGGAAATAGCGCCGCTGCCGGTCTCTGCGACAATGCGTCAGACGTTTGCCGATCTGCCGCGTTGCAGTGCAGTGATTGTGGTCAGCAAGCCGGCGGCGCGTATTGCGGTCAAGCTAATCGATAGCTACGGGCCGGCGTCGCTGGCGATGCCGTGGTTCAGTGTCGGCGCGGCCACCGCGCAGATTCTTCTGGATCGCGGTCTGGATGCAAACTTCCCGGCCGATGGCGATGACAGCGAAGCCTTGCTGCAATTGCCACGTCTGCGCGAGGCTGTGACCCGCGCTGATTCGCAGGTATTGATCCTGCGTGGCGAGGGTGGCCGTGAGCTGCTGGCCGAGCGCCTGCGCGAGCTAGGTGCTAGTGTCGAGTATCTGGAGTTGTATCGGCGCGACTTGCCGGTCTATCCGTCTGACGAACTGCCGCGGCGGATCGAAGCGGAACGCTTGAACGGGCTGGTGGTCAGCAGTGGACAGGGTTTCGAGCACCTGCGTCAGTTGGCCGGCGATGCCTGGCCGAACATTGCGCAGTTGCCGTTGTTTGTTCCAAGCCCAAGGGTCGCCGAGCTGGCAAGTGCCGCCGGGGCCCGAACAGTTGTGGATTGCCGCGGCGCGAGTGCCGCGGCTTTGCTGACGGCGTTACGGGAGCATCCCGTGCCCGTTCTCTAATGCAAAGGATGGATACGTGAGCGAAACTGCCTTGCCTAAAGATGAACGCCCGCCGGTGCTTGATGCACCGATTGATTCATCGGTAGAAAGTCGGCCGCCGGCTAAAGAACCGAGCCGAGGCAACGGACTGGCGATCATCGCCCTGTTGCTCGGTGCCGCTGGTGTTGCAGTGGGCGGTTGGGGTGTGTGGCAGGTGCGTCACCTGCAAACCAACACTCTGCAACAGTCGAGTCAGGTGCAGGCGCTGAACGATCAGGCGCAGACCCTGAAACTCAACGAGCAGCGCCTGACCGAGCGCCTCGCGCAACTGCCGGGCGCCGATGAACTCGCAGACCGGCAGCGTCTGGTGAGCCAGCTCCAGAGCGATCAGCAACGCCTCAATCAACGTCTGGAAACCGTGCTTGGCGCCAGCCGCAAAGACTGGCGTCTGGCCGAGGCCGAGCATCTGCTGCGTCTGGCCAGCCTGCGCCTTTCGGCGTTGCAGGACATCAGCAGCGCTCAGGCGCTGGTGCAAGGCGCCGACGAAATCCTCCGCGAGCAGAACGATCCCGGTTCTTTCGCCGCCCGCGAACAAGTGGCCAAAACCCTGGTTGCCCTGCGCAGCACCGAGCAGCCGGATCGCACCGGGTTGTTCCTGCGTCTGGGCGCATTGCGTGATCAGGTGATCGGGCTCACCGAGCTGGCGCCGGAATACAAGGACCGCGGCGAATCGCTGCTGGGCCTGACCGCCGATGGCGATGGCGCCAGTCGCTGGTCGCAGTGGTGGGATCAGGTTTCCCGTTACATCCGCATCGATTTCAATGCCGACAAGAATGTTCGACCACTGCTGGCCGGGCAGAGCCTGAGCCAAGTGCGCCTGGCCCTGAGCCTGTCGCTGGAGCAAGCGCAGTGGGCGGCGCTCAATGGTCAGGCGGCGGTTTACACCCAGGCGCTGGCCGAGGCACGGGATGTGCTCAAGGGCAATTTCAATCCGGATAATCCGCAGAGCAAAATCATGCTCGAACAGGTCGCCGAGCTGAGCAAGCAACCAGTCACCGTCAATACTCCGGATCTGACCGGCACGTTGAGTGCGGTGCAAGCCTATCTTGAGCGGCGCAATGTCAACGCTGAAGACTCGGTGAAACCCTTTGCCAAACCTGCCACTGACACTGCGCAGGAGGCCAAACCATGAAGCGCCTGTACGTGATCGTGTTTCTGGTGATCGCCGCAACGGCAGCGCTGGGCCTGGCGATTGCCGAGCATTCCGGTTACGTGCTGGTCGCCTACAAGAGCTTCCGCTATGAGTCGAGCCTGTGGGCAACGCTGGCGGTGATCGCAGTGTTGTGGCTGGTTGTCTGGGGGATCAAGGCGCTGGTCGAACTGGTGATGACTTCCAGCGGTGTGGTCAATCCATGGTCGCGGCGCAACCGTAGCCGTCGTGTGCAAGTGGCAATCGAGCACGGTCAACTGGATCTGGCGGAAGGTCGCTGGGCCAGTGCCCAGCGTCATTTGTATCGCGCCGCCGAGGCCGAACGCCAACCGCTGCTGTATTACCTCGGTGCTGCCCGGGCGGCCAATGAACAAGGCAATTACGAAGAGTGCGATCGTTTGCTGGAGCGCGCTCTGGAGCGTCAGCCGCAAGCGGAACTGGCGATTGCCTTGAGTCATGCCCAGTTGCAGACCGATCGTGGTGATACCGAGGGTGCGCTGGTGACGCTGCAAGCGATGCACGAGCGTCATCCACACAATGCGCAAACCTTGCGTCAATTGCAGCGTCTGTATCAGCAGCGTGGCGAGTGGTCGGCGGTGATTCGTTTGTTGCCGGAGCTGCGCAAGGACAAGGTTTTGCCACCGGCTGAGCTGGCTGAGCTTGAGCGTCGTGCCTGGGGTGAGAATCTGTCGCTGGCCGCCCAGCGTGAAGAGGACGGCAGCGTCGGTTTACAGTCTCTTGAACGCGCATGGCAGCAATTGACTTCGGCTCAGCGTCAGGAGCCGGCGCTGGTGTTGGCCTACGCCGAGCAACTGCGTCAGTTGGGCGCTCAGGCTGAAGCGGAAGAAGTGCTGCGTGGTGCCCTTAAACGCAAATTCGATAGCCATCTGGCGCGTCTGTATGGCCTGGTACGTGGCAGTGATCCTGCTCGTCAGTTGCAAACCGCTGAAGGCTGGCTCAAGGATCATCCGGCCGATCCGAGCTTGCTGTTGACCCTCGGCCGCCTCTGCCTGCAAACCAGCCTTTGGGGCAAGGCGCGTGATTATCTGGAAAGCAGCCTGCGTGTGCAGCGCAATCCTGAAGCCTGCGCAGAACTGGCGCGCCTGCTCGCGCAACTGGGCGACACCGAGCGCAGCAACCAGTTGTTCCAGGAAGGCCTCGGGCTGCTCGATGAGCGCCTTCTGGCAGCACCGTTGCCGGTGCCGGTGAACGCCTGAAACAGTGAGGGAGTACGCTCCCTCTTTCACCTTTTTCGAGTGAAAAATTACCTGTCTCTGACGTCCTGGGCAAAGTCCTACAGAGGACTACACCTATTCCTCCATAACTTGTCGGGATTTCCCTACACCTTTGGTGAAGTGTCGGCAGTGCGCTGCCTTGAAAGGCCCGCACCCTTTCCTCTACCGTAACCGCCTGTCTTTACTGTTACGGATTAGCCATGTCGTTGGCCTGCTCACGCTCCTTGTTTTTCATGGCTTTCACCGCTGGGGCAGTGGCCCTGGGAGCTTCTTATTACCTTGAATACGCGGTAGGCCTGCGGCCATGCAGTCTGTGTCTGGTGCAGCGCCTGTTCCTGAGTGTGCTCACCCTGAGCTGCGGACTTGCAGCGGTGCACGGGCCGCGTAGCGCCGGATTGGGGTTCTATTGGACCTTTGCGCTGTCCGCCAGCCTTGGCGGGACGACAGCGGCATGGCGCCAGGTTTTGTTGCAGGGGGACTTCGTCAATCAACTGGTCAGTTGCTCACCGCAGCCCGAAGAGTTGTTCAGTAGCGTGCCTTGGTTATGTGCGTTGGTGCGGATGTTCAACAACACCGCCGATTGCGCAGAAATGTCCTGGACGCTGTTCGATTTGAGTATCCCGGAATGGAGCCTGCTGTTCTTCGTGGGGGTTTCGATGCTCGCCGCATGGCAGTTGCTGGGACTGGCGTGGAGCGCTCTGCAGCGACCACTTAGCGGCGAACGGTCGCACCATGCCCTGATCGGGGATTAAACACTTGTATGAACTTTGTCGTCTGCGTACCTTGATGCTATAGGCGCGCGGGCATAATCTGGCCCGCACGTGTCATTGGAATTATGTTGCTCGATGACGCTCTGCCCGGTCGCCCCCCGAACCACAAGAGGGGTGCGGGTGTAGAGCAGCATGACCCACAAGGGAAGAGAGATCGCCATGCTCGAAAGTTGTCAGAATGCTCAGGAACGTTGGGGTGGAGTTCATCTGCTGATCGACCGCTGGTTGCAGGAGCGCAACGGTCTTGTTACAGCCTACGACTCGCTCGGCGCCAAGCCTGAAACCTTGAGTGAAAGCCGAAAGCCATTGCAGGAGTTCTGCGGTGTGTTGGTTGATTACGTATCAGCCGGGCATTTCGAGATCTATGAACAGCTTACTGGCGAAGCCAAGGCGTTCAACGATAAGCGTGGTCTGGAACTCGCCGAGACTATTTACCCGCGTATCGACGTGATCACCGAGAAGCTGCTGGCGTTCAACGATCTGTGCGACGAAGGCAAATGCGTTGCCGAGAAATTCAAAGAGCTGGGCGGCCTGCTTCACGAACGCTTCGAACTGGAAGACTGCCTGATCGAAGTGCTGCACACGGCTCACAAGGAAAAGGATGCAGTTCAGGCTTGAACCGCTTCCCGCAAGACCTCGAAACGGTGCGCCACGGCGCACCGTTTTTCGTTTGTGCGATCAGCTGGCGCCGCGTAATTCGACTTCAAATACCAGCGGTGTGAATGGCGCAATCAGGTCACCGGCACCGTCGGCGCCGTAGGCCTGATCCGATGGAATCACCAGACGCCACTTCGCGCCGACCGGCATATTCTGCAGCGCGGTGCGCCAGCCGGCGATCACGCTGTCGAGGCTGAACCATTGCGGTTGAGTGTTCTGATCGAACACCGTGCCATCCGGCAAACGACCGACATACAGCACCTGCACTTTTCCATCAGGACCGGCCTTGGCGCCAGAGCCTGGAGTCAACTCGGTCAGCAGGATGCCATCGGCCAACTCCTTCACACCTGGCTTGGCTTTTTCTGCGGTGAGAAAACGCTGCTCGTTTTCCATCGCCGCCTCACTCGAAGGCTGCGAAGTGTGCTCGGCATTTTGCGATTCGTGGTCGGCGAGGATCTGTTCGATTCGTGCCTCGCTCAATGTCAGCGGCTTGCCTTGATAAGCCTGCTGCAAACCTTCGATCAGTGCCTGAATCTGCAATTGCGGAACCTCCTGACGCAGGCGTTCGCCAAGGCTGGCGCCGAGGCTGTAGGCCAGATCATGAGCATCGTTCGGCGTGGTTTTTTCGTCAGCGTGGGCTGCGGAAAAAATCATGCAGAGGGATAAAAAAAGGTAGCGCGACATCGGCACTCTCCATCCTGAGATGCGGTGGATTATGCCAGCGCGAACGTCTGCAACGGTGAACTGCTTTCGACTTCAGGCAGAACATTTTCACTTCGTTGCAACGCAAGCGTTTCGATACTGTCAACATCACCTAGCGGCGGTAGCAGCAGAGGTCTAGTATGAGCCGCACTCACGTCAGCCAGGAGGTAAACCATGTCGGCCACCAAGAAGCCTGTAAATACTCCGTTGCACTTACTCCAACAACTCTCGGGCAGCCTGCTCGAGCATTTGGAAACCGCTTGTTCCCAAGCCTTGGCTGATGCTGAAAAACTGCTCGCCAAACTGGAAAAACAACGCGGCAAGGCACAAGAGAAACTGCACAAATCCCGCACCAAATTGCAGGACGCAGCAACCGCCGGTAAAGCCAAGGCACAGACCAAGGCCAAAGGCGCAGTGAAAGAACTTGAAGACCTGCTCGACGCGCTGAAGGATCGTCAGTCCGACACCCGCAGCTATATTCTGCAGCTCAAGCGCGATGCTCAGGAAAGCCTGAAACTGGCGCAGGGCGTGGGTCGTGTGCAAGAGGCGGTGGTCAAGGCATTGTCTTCCCGTGCGGCTAAACCAGCTGCCCCGGCGAAGAAAGCTGCAGCCAAACCAGCGGCGGCAAAAGCACCGGCGAAAACCGCTGCGGCTAAGCCTGCTGCAAAAGCTCCAGTGAAAGCAGCGGCCAAACCTGCTGCGAAACCAGCTGTGAAAAAAGCCGCAGCAAGTGCTGCAAAACCTGCTGCCAAAACCACCGCCGCCAAACCTGCGGCTGCCAAATCGGCCGCGGCAAAACCGGCTGCTAAAACCGCAGCCAAACCTGCTGCAAAACCAGCAGCCCGCAAAGCCGCTCCAGCGAAAACCGCTGCCGCCAAACCAGCTGCTAAACCGGCGGTAAAAGCTGCCGCCAAACCCGCTGCAAAACCAGCCGCCAAAACTGCCGCAGCCAAACCAGCTGCCAAAGTTGCCGCGAAGCCGGTTGCCGCTAAACCTGCAGCGAAACCAGCCGCTAAACCTGCTGCAAAAGCAGCGGCCAAGCCGGCTGCAAAACCTGCCGCCAAACCAGCTGTCTCGGCAAAACCGGCTACTGCTGCCGCCAAGCCTGCCGCTGCCAAGCCAGCAGTAAAGCCAGCTGCAAAACCAGCGGCAAAACCTGCCGTGAAAAAGCCAGTCGCTGCCAAACCAGCCGCCGCCAAACCAGCTACAGCGCCAGTCGCCAAACCAGCGACTTCGGCACCGGCCGCTGCTCCAGCCGCTTCTACCTCGACCACCACGACTGCGCCAACGCCAGCCGCTGCGTCGAGCGTTGCCAGCAATCCGACCAGCGCTTCCTAACTGGCGGTCACCGCGGCGCGCAGCACTTGCAGCGCGTCGCGGTTCGGGTTGGCGCCTATGCCAGCCAGATTCTCCAGCCATTCAATACACGCTGACGCCTCGTTCGACGGCCATTCCAGCGTTGCCTGTTGCAGTTGCCACAGCAGATGCCGCTCGGCTTCCAGCTCCAGTGTTTTCATTTGTTCACGCAGTTTCTTGAGGACCGGGTCATCATTGGCCAGGGTTTTCCACTGAGTGCGCAAGGCACGCAATGGCTGCACAACCTCCATATCCCAAGGTTCAACCAACGCTTCAAGTTGCCGCACGCGCTGTTCGTCGCAGGCTGTGCCGCGCTGTTCCAGCCATAATCCGCAGAGCAGCAGGCACACGTTGGCCCCCGCCGATTGCAGCTGCAGGCAAGCGTGTTCCACGCCCGGTCGGGCGTAAGTGGCAAGGGAAAAACTCCACAGGTCAGAGGACATCGTGCTTCTCGCGCCAGTTGCGAGCGAAGCTGGTAGACTCCGCCGCCATTATGATTCGACTTCAGAACCTGACTTTACAGCGTGGCCCGCAACGTCTGCTAGAAGACGCCGAGCTGACCCTGCACGCCGGCCATAAAGCCGGCCTCATCGGTGCCAACGGCGCCGGCAAATCCAGCCTGTTCGCCTTGATTCGGGGTGAGCTACACCCGGACTCGGGTGATTGCTACTTGCCGGCCGACTGGCGTATCGCCCATATGCGCCAGGAGATCGAGACGCTTGAGCGTCTTGCCGTCGACTACGTGCTCGATGGTGACCTGCGCCTGCGTGAGGTGCAACGTGATCTTGTCGTTGCCGAAGCAGCCCACGACGGCACCGCTCTGGCTCGCCTGCATGCGGAGCTCGACAGCGCCGACGGCTACACCGCCGATGCACGAGCACGCAAACTGCTGGCCGGTCTCGGCTTCACCAATGAGCAGATGGACCGTCAGGTCGGAGATTTCTCCGGTGGCTGGCGGATGCGTCTGAACCTGGCGCAGGCATTGATGTGTCCTTCGGACCTGTTGCTGCTCGACGAACCGACCAACCACTTGGATCTCGACGCGATCATCTGGCTTGAGGACTGGTTGAAAAACTATCCCGGCACTCTGCTGTTGATTTCTCACGACCGCGACTTCCTCGACGAAGTGGTCGATCACGTCGCCCATGTCGACCAGCGCAAAATTACCTTGTATCGCGGCGGCTACAGCGCTTTCGAACGTGCCCGCGCCGAACGTCTGGCCCAGCAGCAACAGGCCTACGAGAAGCAGCAGGTGCAACGTGCGCACATGGAAAGCTACATCGCCCGCTTCAAGGCCCAGGCCACCAAGGCCCGTCAGGCGCAGAGCCGGATCAAGGCGCTGGAGCGCATGGAAGAATTGTCCGCCGCCCACGTCGATTCGCCGTTCGACTTCGTGTTCCGCGAGTCGACCAAGATCTCCAGCCCGCTGATCGATCTGTCGGATGCGCGTCTGGGTTATGGCGACAAAACCGTGCTGGAGAAGGTCAAGCTGCAACTGACCCCCGGCGCGCGGATCGGCTTGCTCGGCCCGAACGGCGCCGGTAAGTCGACCCTGATCAAGAACCTTGCCGGCGAGCTGGAACCGCTGGCCGGGCGCCTGACCCGTGGCGAGAACACCGTGGTCGGCTATTTCGCCCAGCATCAGCTCGATTCGCTGGACTCCAAGGCCAGCCCGCTACTGCACTTGCAGCGTCTGGCTCCGGGCGAGCGTGAGCAAGTCCTGCGCGACTTTCTCGGTGGTTTCGACTTCCGTGGTGCGCGCATCGACGAACCGGTACTGAATTTCTCCGGTGGCGAAAAGGCCCGCCTGGCGCTGGCGCTGATTGCCTGGGAACGGCCGAACCTGTTGCTGCTCGATGAACCGACCAACCACCTCGATCTGGAAATGCGCCTGGCGCTGACCATGGCGTTGCAGGAATTCAGCGGCGCGGTACTGGTGGTGTCTCACGATCGGCATTTGCTCAAGAGCACCACCGACAACTTCTTCCTGGTCGCGGACGGCAAGGTCGAAGAGTTCGACGGCGATCTCGAAGACTACGCACGCTGGCTGGTGGAATACCGTCAGCGCAACGCCCCGGTCAGCAATACGCCGGTGAACCCGGACAAGACCGACAAAAAGGCTCAGCGTCAGGCTGCCGCTGCGTTGCGTCAGCAACTGGCGCCGCACAAACGCGAAGCCGACAAGCTCGAAGCCGAGCTGGGCAAGCTGCACGAGAAACTGGCGAAGATTGATGCCAGTCTCGGCGACAGCGGCATCTACGAGCCGGCGCGCAAGAACGAACTGCGTGACCTCCTGGCCGAACAAACCAAGCTGAAAGTGCGCGAAGCCGAGCTGGAAGAGTCCTGGATGGAAGCGCTGGAGTTGCTCGAAAGCATGCAGGCGGAGCTGGAGGCACTGTCCTGATGGATGCCTTCAAGCTGCCATTGCCGGCGGTGTGGATTGAGCCGATCTGGCTCGGTGTACAGATTCTGCTGATCCTGCTGGCCGGTTATCTGGCCCAGCGCTTTGTCGCCAAAGGCCTGACCCGTCTCGGCGAACGCTATCCGTTCCCGCCGCAGTTGCTGATGCCGCTGCGAGGCGGCTTGCGCTGGCTGATCATGGGCAGTGCGCTGATTTTTGTGCTGGAGCGTCTCGGTGTATCGGCGACGGTGCTGTGGACGGCGCTGTCCGGTTTCGTTGCGGTGGCGGCGGTCGCGTTCTTCGCGATGTGGAGTGTGTTGTCGAACCTGCTCTGCGCGATCCTGATCTTCACCGTCGGGCCGTTCCGCCTCGGTGATGTGGTCGAGTTGGTAGATACCACCGACAAGCCCGGGGTCAAAGGGCGCGTGGTCGCGATCAACCTGCTGTACACCACGCTGATCGAAGCCGAAGAACTTGGCACCGGCAGCGCCATGGTGCAGGTGCCGAACAGCTTGTTTTTCCAGCGCTCGGTGCGGCGTTGGCGCGGGACTGATGTGTTCCCTTCGAGTGGTTTCGAGAAGTAAGTTTTCCAGCAAGCAAGATCAAAAGATCGCAGCCTTCGGCAGCTCCTACAGGGGATCGTATTTCCATGTTGGAGCTGCCGAAGGCTGCGATCTTTGCTTTTGGCCCCAAACCGCATTAGCTTGGACGTCTGTCACGAGTCTGAGTCGAGGTGTGCGATGGAGCTTCAAACATGGCTGGCGTTCTTCGCCGCCTGCTGGGTAATCAGTCTTTCCCCGGGCGCTGGCGCCATTGCGTCGATGTCCAGCGGTCTGCAATACGGCTTCTGGCGCGGTTACTGGAACGCCTTGGGCCTGCAACTCGGCCTGGCCCTGCAGATTGCAATTGTCGGCGCCGGCGTAGGCGCGATCCTTACTGCATCGGCCACCGCATTCCACGCGATCAAATGGTTCGGCGTGGCTTACCTCGTGTACCTGGCGATCAAGCAATGGCGCGCGCTGCCCATGGACATGAGCGATGACGGCGCTGTGCGTCCGATCGGCAGACCGTTGGCGCTGGTGTTCCGTGGCTTTCTGGTGAACATCAGCAACCCCAAGGCGTTGATCTTCATGCTTGCGGTGCTGCCGCAGTTCATCAACCCGCATGCGCCACTGCTGATCCAGTATCTGGTGATTGGCGTGACCATGATCTGTGTTGATCTGGTGGTCATGGCCGGTTACACCGGACTGGCATCCAGGGTGCTGCGTTTGCTGCGCACACCGAAACAGCAGAAACGCATGAACCGCACGTTTGCCGGGCTGTTCATTGGTGCGGCGGCGTTTATGGCGACGTTGCGCAGGGCGGCGGTCTAAAGTCTGCGGGCATAAAAAAGGCGACCTGTTCAGGTCGCCTTTTTTATGCCCGCAGGCTTTTGTGGTTGGCTTTTGTGGCGAGGGGATTTATCCCCGTTGGACTGCGCAGCAGTCCCATCTCTGGGGCCGCTACGCGTCCCAACGGGGATAAATCCCCTCGCCACAGGGTGTCATTCCAACGACTAGTGCAAAATCACCGGCGCAGTATCACGCGGCAGATTGTTGCGCTGCGGTGCCTCGCGAGGCTGTTCGTAGCCGTTGCCACCGAGCTGTTGGCTCAGTTGCGCGGCCACGTCTTCACCCAGTGCCTTGGACACCTCACGCACCACCCGTGGGCGGTTCAGCGAGATCTTGATGTCGCGGTGGTTCACCAGTTTGGTGTCCTGACCTTCGCCCATCGCGGTGAAGGCCGAGGTGATCTCGAACGTCTTGGTGTTGATCAGACTGAAATCTGCCACCAACGTCAGTGCCAGCACGGCTGAATAGCTGTCGGTGTTCGCCAGCTCGTTCATGTCCTGGGTGAAGTCGATGTCCGACACGGTGCCGAACAGCACATAGTCGGCGCCCTTGAAGTTGCCGGCCTTGATCCGCTTGATCACGTCGTAGACGTCACCCTTGGACGAAGCGGTGTACGGCGTGCCCTGCACCAGCTGGAACATGCCGGTACGGAGCATTTCACCCTTGATGTCGCCGGTGAATTTACGCAGTTCGCCTTGCTCGATGTAGCTGGTGGTGGCTTCGATCTCGTTGTAGCTCGAAGAACCGCTGGAGCTGTAGTAGCCCTCGCGGTAATTGTTCTTCGCCGAAACGATGTGGATGTATTGCTCCACACGTTCCTGATACGCCAGATCCGTCACTGCGACTTTCGGGGCCGCTTGCGCGCTGAACGCGCAAGCCAGGGCCATCAGGCCAATCCATGTGCGCATCGATTAACGCTCCGTGGTTTTGCGGATCTCTTTTTCGTCCATCCACTCGGCCAGACCGCTTTCGACGTCGATCAATTGCAGGCTGAATTTGTAGAAGACGTCTTTGTAGTCGCTGCTGCGCTTTACGATCGAGCTGATCGAACCTTCGATGCGGTACTTGGCAGCGATCATGTTGCCAGTCTTGGCCACGGTGCTTTTCTTGTACAGACCGCTCTGGTTTTGCAGCTTGAGCTGGTCAACCTGGCTCTGCATGGCAGTGTTGTCGCTGGCGAAGCGGGCAACGCCGGTCTTCATCAACTGAGTCTTGATGCTGGTGGTGATTTCGCGGGTATCGATGTACTCGCTGGTCTTGTTCTTCACGTCGTAGACCTGAACCACCGGACGGCCCTGCAGAATGCCGGACTGGGCCAGCGAGCGGGTCATCGACTCGGCGATCATTTGCAGATCGGTCGAACCGAATTCGTTGGTCACGGTTTCAACCGCTTTGGTGTCGCCGTAGCTGATGTTCTTGCTGCCCAGAGTCGGCGAAGTGTTGGCGCAACCGGAGGCCAGCAGGGCGAGGACAGCGATGAAGGAAAAGCGTGCAAACATGGGAATGCTCTCTGAATCAGGAATAGGGGGGCGGGCTTAAGGCGTCTTGAGTTCCAGACGGAAGTCCACGGCTTTAGGGGTCGGCGCGATGCCCTGGATGAAGCTGGTCTGCGCGCCATACATCATTTGGCTTTTCCAGACTTCTTCTTCGGCGATCGGGAAACCTTCCGGGCCGAGCCAGGCGAAGCGGTAGTAGAACGTCTTGTTGCTGTTGAGCGTATTGGTCAACTGCACATTGACGGTCATGAAGCCGTTCTCACGGGCAACGCGCATGGCGCCGACAGCGATGTGCTTCTGCGGGCCCATGGCCACGACCTTGCTCGCGGCGCTGCCGGGCTCCGGTGGTGGCGGGGTGGCGCAGCCGGCCAACAGGGCCAGGGCGACAACGGCGATGAGTTTGAAGCGCATGCAAAGACTCCGTTCTTAAGGTTGTTTGAGGCTGGCCACGGCAGTCGGGCTGGCGCTCGGGATGACATGAGCGGCAACGCCGCCGGCGAAAACCTGATTGCCCACGGCGCGCAGGCTGATCACCTGATAACGCTGGTCGACGGTAATCTTGACCAGCGAGCCGCCCACAGCGCTCGGCAGGGTGACTTGGTGTTCACCTTTCTTCAAGCGCAGACGCACCACCTGGGTGTTGTCCGGCAGGGTGCGCCACGTACGGGTATCGGCACCTTCGAGCACAGCTGAAGAAATACCCACTGCGAGGCCGGCCAGCGGATTGGTTTCGTTGATCTTCTTCTGCGCCACACCTTTGGTGATCGCCCGCACGGTGGTGCGCAGGATGATCCCCGGCATGTCGTCACGCAGGGCGCGGCGGGACATGGCGGTGGTGCTGTTGAGCGCGGTCAGGTCCAGTTGCTGGCCATCGACACCGATCTGCGCGAATGGCGCGGTGCTGGTGTCCGGCTTGATCACCGGGAACGACAGCGGAGTGATCACTACATTGTTGGAAATCGGCAATGGCAGCGGAATGCGGATCGAGTCGCGGGACGGCGCCAGACCGCTTTGCACGACGATCAGGATGTCGCTGTCATCAGACTTGCTCGGCTTGTCGAGATCGATCAGCGCCTGTTCCAGCAGTTTGGTGTTCGGCCGCAGTTCGGCTGCCTTGCGATAGCCCGGCGCGGCGAGGTCTTTTTCACCGAGGGCTTCGTAGACGAAACCGGCCAGGTAATGGCTGAACGCGCTCTGGTAGCTGTTTTTCAGACCGACCACTTCCGGTGCGTCAAGACTGGCGACCGGGTAGCCCTGCAGGTCCTTGTACTGGGTCTTGATGCCTTCTTTCTCGGCCTCTTCTTCGCTCTTGAGGTATTCCTTGTCGCGCAGGTCGGCGATCACCGCTTCACGTTCGTGAGTCTTCTTGATCGCGGTGCGGGCGCCATCGAAGTCATTCACCGCCAGCAGGTTCAGGGCCATTTGCGTGGTCAGCATGACTTTTTCGTAGTCGTAGCCTTCGTAGCGACGGACCTTGTCGTTGACGATAAAGCTGCCGAACTGAGCGAGGTATTTACCGGTGTCGAGCTTGACCGAGTCTTCCCACTGGCCAACCACCTGATCGGCATGACCCCAGGCATTCTGGCTGCCGGACAAGTCACCCTTGGCGCGCAGCAGTTCACCTTTCTCGAAGTAATAGAGCAGGTCTTTGTCTGGGCTGGTGTTGTTCTTTTCCAGCAGGGTCAGAGCGGCGTCAACGTTACCGGAAGCCAGTTGCTGGTTGGTCTGGGCCAGTTCGGAGTCGTAGTTGCGAAACGCTGAACAGCCGGACAACAGAGTGACGGCGCTGAGCGCGATCAGAGTGGGAGCGCGGAATGCCATGGGGGTACTTCTTCCCTGAGCTTGAAACTGCATCAGCCGCCGGTGCTGGTCGGGCTGGTGTGACCCATCGACAGTGGCGCTGGCCTCCTGCCAATTCCTCATAACCAGAGGAGCTTTTATGCCATATCGCGATAGCGAGGGCGCGGCATTATAAGCGAGCAATACTGGCCATGTAATAGCTTTTTAATTGCACCGGTTAGTTATGTGCCATTACTGGTCGATTCCTCCGGTTTTGTCCGCTAACGGCAGTTCGGGCAAAACCAGCGATGGTCCTACATAAAAATCCTGGCCCCGGAAAATCCGCAGGTAGAACACCTGATGCGGCTGATCGACGCGTACCGTGAAGCCGTCTTCGGCCCGGTAGTAGGGGAAACGCAGGCGGTGCAGGCCTTTCTTCAGGCGCAGTCGGGCGACCAGGGTTTTATCCGGCAGGGTGCGCCAGGTACGCGTGTCAGCCTCTTCGAAGGGGTCTTTCTCTGTGACCACCAGCGAAGCCTTTTCCGGGTGGCGTTCGTTCTCCTGAGCCTGACTGATGGCGGCCATGTTGGCGCGAAACATGGCGCGAGAAATGATCGCCGGCATGTCATCGCGCAAGGTGCGCATGGCCATGTCGGTGACGCTGTTGATCATGCTCAACGGTTGTTGTTTGCCGTCAACCAGGATGTAGGTCACCGCTGGCGTGAGGGTGTCGGGCACCATCACCGGAAACGAGATCGGGGCGACAATCGTCAGATTCTCGTTCAGCCGTACCGGGATCGGCACCTGCACCGAACTGCGCGCCGGGGCGAAACCGCTTTGCACAACCACAAGGATCTCGCTTTCATCGTCTGCTGGCGGCGGCTTGTCGAGATTGCGCAAAGCCTTCTCGAGAAACGCTACGCCCGGGCGCAACTCGATGGCCTGACGATAACCCGGTGCCGCAAGACCGCGTTCGCCCAGGGCTTCATAAGCGAAACCGGCCAGATAATGGCTGAACGCACTCTGATAGCCGTTCTTCAGCTCAACCACTTGCGGGGCGTCGAGGACGGCGACCGGATAGCCTTCCAGATCCTTGTAGTGCAGCTTGATCCCTTGGCTTTTGGCCTGTTCTTCAGCCTCTTCGTATTGCTGTTCGCGCTGGCGGGCAATCAGGGTTTCGCGCTCGTGGGTTTTCTTGATGTCGGCGCGGGCACCGTCGAAATCGTTGTCCGCCAGTTGGTTGAGGGCCATTTCCGTGGTCAGCATGACCTTTTCGTAGTCGTAGCCGTCGTAGCGCAGCAACTTGTCGTTGACCAGCAAGGTACCCATTTCATTGCCGAAGCGGGTCAGCAGTTTCATGGCGCCGGAAGGGTCGGCCTCTTCGCGCTGGAAAATCATCCAGTCAGCCGTGCGCCAGGCTTCCTGGCTTTTTGGCAGGTTGGTACCGGCGCTGAGAATGGCGCCTCTTTCCAGGTAATACAGCAGATCCTTGTCTTCCCAGGGATTGTGCAGCTTCAGCAGGTAGAGCGCTTCGTTGAGCTCGCCTTTCGACATTTCATCGATGGTCTGCTGCATCTCCTGATCGTAATCGCGGTAGGCGGCGCAACCGGCCAATTGCAGGATTGCCCCGAGCAGCAGTAAGACCAGCAAGCGATGGCGCATGGAGGCTGTTTCTTCCTTGAACGAAACGGGCGGGAAAGTGACGCATTATAGGGATGGATAGTGGCCCTGTGCTGCGATGTTTTTACTCTGTTATATGTTTGGAAAGTGCACTAATCACGGTGTTAAGAGGGCAGGGGTTGGGCTAGGCTTGTGCGCTTGCCGCTCAACTGAATCCCGGGGTTTCGATGAATCAACTGTTGGCCATGCGTGCGTTTCGCTGCATCGTCGAGTGTCACGGTTTCAGCGCGGCGGCCGAGCGTCTGGACACGACGCATTCGACCATCTCCCGCCAATTGCAGCAGTTGGAAGCCGAACTCGGCACGCGCCTGATCAACCGCAACACGCGTAATTTCAGCCTGACCACGGCGGGTCAGCAGTATTACGCCGCGTGCGTCGACATTCTCGAACGTCTCGACCAGGCCGCAGTTGCCGTGGGGCAGGCCCATGAAAGCCCTAGCGGATTGCTGCGCATCAGCGCACCGATGGTGATCGGCACCCTGGAGTTGGCGAGTTGGTTGCCGGCGTTTCAACAGCGCTACCCGGATATCGAAGTCGATCTGTCCTGTGATGACCGCTTTGTCGATCTGATCGCCGACGGCTTCGATGTTGCGTTGCGCATTTGCGGGCCGCTGGCGGATTCCTCTTTGGTGGCGCGGCTGCTGACGGTCTCGGACATGCTGCTGGTGGCCTCGCCGGCCTATGTGGCGCGGCATGGTCTGGTGCGTCAGGTGCGCGAACTCGCCGAGCATCAGTTGCTGGCGTTTTCCGGCGGCAGCGACTGGTTGCTGACCGATGCCCGCGGTGCGACCAGCAACGTGCGGGCGCAGGGCCGTTTCAAGGCTGACTCGATCAGTTCGCTGCATGCCGCTGCGCTGGCTGGCGTCGGCATCGCCGCGTTCACCCGGGCCACGGTGCAGGAGGATCTGCTGCGCGGTCGGCTGGTGCAGATCCTGCCCAACTGCTCGCTCGGCCAGCGTCATTACTACGCGCTGTATCCGCATGCCCGACATGTCGCGCTCAAGGTGCAGGTGTTTGTCGATTTCATGCTTGATCACTATCGCAATGCGACGGCGCCACTGCGCTAAAACACCGCGAGACAGCGACAAAGCTTGAGGGAAACGTCTTCGAAGGGAACAATGTGTTACTTCGTATTTCCCATTGAGAATGATTCATGATTGCCTTGTCCCGATTCCTGGCCTGGCTGGTGTTGCCGTTGTGCGCCCTGAGCAGTTTCAATCTGCTGGCCGACACGGTGGAAAGTGCACCTCAGGCGCTGCACCTGCTTGATTACATCAGCGCGGATTACCCGAATACCGTGCAAGCAGGCCAAGTCATCGACGAGTCCGAATACCGCGAGCAGTTGGAATTCACCCAAGCGCTGCAAGGGCTGATTGCCGACATGCCGGCCAAGCCGGAAAAAGCCGCGCTGGAGCAGGGCGTCAGCTCATTGCACGCAGCGATCAGCGCCAAACAGGACGGCGCGCAGATCGCCCGTCAGGCGCGGCAGTTGGGCGCACAACTCGCGGTGGCTTACGAGGTCAGTCAGGCGCCGATCATCACCCCTGATCCGACTCGCGGTGCGCCGCTCTACGCCCAGCAATGTTCGGTGTGCCATGGCGACAGCGGTGCCGGTGACGGCCCGGCAGGTGTCGGCATGGCGCCAGCGCCCGCCAACCTGCGCGACGCGGCACGCATGGATCACCTGAGCCTGTACGCGATCTACAGCACCCTCGGCCAAGGTGTCGAAGGCACCGACATGCCGGCCTTCGCCGATCAACTCGACGACCGTCAGCGCTGGGATCTGGCCACCTACATCGGCGGGTTCAGCGCCGATGCAGCGGCAGGCAAATCCGACAAGTCCTACAACATCGCCGATCTGGCCCGCCAGACCCCGGCCGAAGTGCTGGCCGCCGAAGGCGCGCAAGCTGCCGCGACCTTCCGCGCCCAGCGTTCGCAGCCGCCGCAGGTCAAGCGTGGCCCGGCGCAGTTGCTCGATTACACCGCTGCCACCCTCGACAAGAGCCTCGCCGCTTACCGTGCCGGTGAGCGCGATCAGGCTTATGACCTGTCGGTAGCGGCGTATCTGGAAGGTTTCGAGCTGGTCGAAAGTTCGCTGGATAACGTCGATGCCAACGTGCGCAAGGACACCGAGAAGTCGCTGATGGCTTATCGGCAGTCGTTGCAGGACGGCTTGCCGGTGGAACAGGCTGAACAACGGCTTGATCTGGCCAAGGCCAAACTCAACGAGTCGGCTGGCTTACTTGGCAATGATGGCTTGAGCTGGTCGCTGAGCTATATCTCCGGTCTGCTGATTCTGCTGCGCGAAGGTCTGGAAGCGATTCTGGTGCTGGCGGCGATCCTCGCGTTCCTGCGCAATACCGGCCAGCAATCGGCAGT
This sequence comes from Pseudomonas sp. NPDC087346, assembly GCF_044744235.1. Lineage (NCBI taxonomy): Bacteria > Pseudomonadati > Pseudomonadota > Gammaproteobacteria > Pseudomonadales > Pseudomonadaceae > Pseudomonas > Pseudomonas sp. NPDC087346. The sequence goes on along the minus strand of NZ_JBIUXX010000012.1, from coordinate 59,412 downwards.
GCGCAGCGTCAACGTCGGTTGGGGTCTGGCGTTGTTGGCCGGTCTCGGGACCTGGGCACTGGCGGCGTATGTGATCGATGTCAGCGGCTCGCAGCGCGAATTGCTCGAAGGTGCCACGGCGCTGTTCGCCAGTGTCATGGTGTTGTGGCTTGGCGTGTGGATGCATGATCGTCGACATGCGGCGGCCTGGCAGGATTACATCAAGAGCAGTCTGGTCGGCGGAGGCGGGCGTTTCGGTTTTGCGATCCTCGCGTTCTTCTCCGTTTATCGCGAACTGTTCGAAGTGATCCTGTTCTACGAAACCCTGTGGTTGCAGGCAGGCCCGGCCGGGCATGACGCGGTGCTGGCTGGCGGCGCGACGGCGCTGGTGTTGCTGGTCGGCTTGGCCTGGGTGATTTTGCGCGGCTCGGCGAAACTGCCGTTGACGTTGTTCTTCAGCATCAACGCCGGTCTGCTCTGCGCTTTGTCGGTGGTGTTCGCCGGGCATGGCGTCAAGGCGTTGCAGGAAGCGGGGATCTTCGGCACGCGGCCGGTGGCGTTCTTCGAGTTCGATTGGCTGGGGATTCATGCCGATGCGTATTCGCTGACGGCGCAGGCACTGGCGATTCTGGCGATCATTGTGTTGTATGGCCGTAGTCGGATCGCCGAGAAGAAGCGGGTAACCGCTTAAACTGCATTCGCTGCGCTCATAATCGCGAGCAGGCTCGCTCCCACATGGATGGTGTATTTCCTGTGGGAGCGCGCCTGCTCGCGAAGCTTTTTAAGGGGTAAACAAAATGCGTGTATGGATCGATGCCGACGCCTGTCCGCGTGCGGCCAAGGATCTGGTGGTCAAGTTTGCGCTCAAGCGCCAGTTCGAAGTGGTGCTGGTCGCGGGGCAGCCGCAGATCAAACCAGCGCTGGCCATCGTCAAGCTGATCGTGGTGCCGAGCGGCCCGGATGCGGCGGACGATTATCTGGTGGAACACGCGGTGCCCGGTGAGCTGGTGATTTGCAGCGATGTGCCGCTGGCTGATCGCTTGGTGAAGAAGGGCGTCTCGGCGCTCGATCCACGCGGCAAGGAGTTTGACGCGCAGAACATGGGCGACCGGCTGGCAGTGCGCAACCTGTTCACCGATCTGCGTGAGCAGGGCCAGATGAGTGGCGGCCCCGCGCCGTTCGGCGAACGCGAGAAACAGGCGTTCGCCAATGCGCTGGACCGAATCCTTACCCGCCTGACCCGCAAGCCCTGATTCAACTCGATCCCCTGTGGGAGCGAGCCTGCTCGCGAATGCGGTGCGTCATTCAACAAAACTGTTCCCTGAAACACCGCTATCGCGAGCAGGCTCACTCCTACATCAGGTCGTCTCAGGCATCGTTTTCGTGGGTCAGTTCCAGCACTCGATCCACCAGTTTGTTGATCCCTGATGCCGCTTCGCTGATGTTCTGCGCCAGCATGTACGCCGGGGTGGTCACCAGTTTGCGTGCCTTGTCTTCGATGATGTCGGACACCGCGCAATCTTCGTGGGTGGCGCCCATCTTGTTCATCGCGGTGGCGGTGTCGGCGTCATTGCCGATGGTGCAGGTCACGCCCGGGCCGTAGATTTTTGCCGCCAGTGCCGGCGAGATGCACATCAGGCCCACCGGTTTGCCCGCTTCGGCAAATGCTTCGGCCAGTGCCAACACTTCGGGTTGCACGCTACAACCGGCGCCTTCGACGGCGAAGTTCGACAGGTTCTTTGCCGCACCAAACCCACCAGGCACGATCAGCGCATCGAAGTCGTCAACGCTGGCTTCGCGGATGTCCTTGATGTTGCCCCGGGCAATGCGCGCCGATTCCACCAGCACGTTGCGCGACTCGGGCATTTCTTCGCCGGTCAGGTGATTGATCACATGCAATTGCGCGATGTTCGGGGCAAAGCACTGCACCTGCGCGCCGCGTTGATCAAGGCGTAGCAGGGTGATGACGCTTTCGTGGATCTCGGCGCCGTCGTATACGCCACTGCCGGACAGGATCACTGCAACTTTTTTGCTCATGGGTTTCTCTCCTGATTCATGGCGCTAAATGTCCACTAATTTGTCGCTCGTTGCCATAGGGTTAAATCGCGGCTAGACCTAGGATCTGTGCTCAAGACTTCAGTCGAGAAGCGTCATGGACTTGATTCTGTATGCGGTGCCGTTTTTCCTGCTGTTGATCGCACTGGAGCTTGTCGCCGACCGTTGGCGCGGGGTCAGCAACTATCGCCTGGCCGATGCGATAAACAGCATCAGCACCGGGGTGCTCTCGACCACCACCGGCCTGCTGACCAAAGGCGTCGGGCTGCTGAGCTATGCGTTTGCCCTGGAACATCTGGCGCTGTTCAGGTTGCCGGCGAACAGCGTCTGGGGCTGGGTGTTGGCCTTCGTCCTCTACGACTTCTGTTATTACTGGCTGCATCGCATGGGCCATGAACGCAACGTCCTCTGGGCCGCTCACTCGGTGCATCACCAGAGCGAGGACTACAACCTCTCGACCGCATTGCGCCAGACCAGCACCGGGTTTCTGCTGGGCTGGATCTTCTACCTGCCGATGGCGGTGCTCGGTGTGCCGCTGCTGGTGTTCGTCAGCGTTGCCGCACTGAACCTGCTCTATCAATTCTGGGTACACACCAAACACATTCCCAAGCTCGGCTGGTTCGAGTGGTTCTTCGTCACGCCGTCCAATCATCGGGCCCACCATGCACAGAACGCTCTCTACATGGATCGCAACTACGGCGGGGTGTTCATTCTTTGGGATCGCCTGTTCGGCACCTTTCAGGAGGAGGACGACAACGAACCGGTAATTTTCGGCGTGACCACGCCGCTGGCGAGCTGGAATCCGCTGTGGGCGAATCTGCAGTTCTATGCGCAGCTGTGGAATGACGCGCGTCGCGCCGAGAGCAAGTGGGACAAGCTGCGGATCTGGTTCATGCGCACTGGTTGGCGGCCGGCAGATGTCGCCGCGAAATATCCGATGAACAAGCCGGATCTGACGCAGTTCCGCAAATTCGAAGTGACGCTAGACAGTCGGCAACAGTGGTACGTCGCGGCGCAGTTTTGCGTCTACATCGCGTTGGGCAGTTACTTGATGAACCTGGAACGAAGTCTGCCAACCGCAGCGTTGGTACTCGGCTGGGCTGCGGTAGCATTCGGCGTGTTTGCGCTGGGTGTGGCGCTGGAGAATCGCCCGTGGGCGCTGAAAGTCGAGCTGTTGCGGTTGTTGTCGAACCTGCCGCTGGTGTGGCTGGCGCCCATGCTCGGGCTATGGCCGGCCAGCCCGGTGATCTGGGCTGGCCTGCTCAGTTACAGCCTGCTCAGTGGCATCGGGCTGTATGTGTGCCGCCAGCGAGTTACTCGGCTGGCGTCTTAGGTTCGGCTGCTTTGGCCAGTTCGGCTTTGTGGATTTGCTCGTCTTCGTAGATCTTCTTCGCCAGACGGGCATTCTTGAAACGGCGGCGCAGCCACAGGCCGACACCGAGGATCAGCAGCGCGCCGAGCACCCACAGCTCGTACTTCTTGATGCTGCCGAGCATGCCTTCCAGCACCGCGCCGAAGTGATAAGCAGCGGCGGCCAGAGCCGTGGCCCAGATTGCTGCGCCAATCCCGTTGAGCAGCAGATAGCGTCCCGGCGGATAACCCGACAGGCCGATGGCCACCGGCATTACCGTGCGCAAGCCATAAACAAAGCGGAAACTCAGGACCCAGATGTCCGGATGCTTGCGGATGTGCTCCAGCGCCCGGTCGCCCATCATCTGCCAGCGCGGTTTGCGCGCCAACAACTTGCGCCCGTGCTTGCGTCCGAGGAAGTACCACAGCTGATCGCCGGCATAACTGCCGAAGAACGCCACAACCACGACCAGGTTGATGTCCATGTATCCACGGAACGCGAGGAAGCCCGCGAGCACCAGGATGGTTTCGCCTTCGAAGAATGTGCCAAGAAACAGCGCAAAGTAACCAAAGTCATGCAGAAATTGTTGGAGCATTGTCTGGGTGCTGGCGAAATGAACGCGCAGCCTAACCCTTCAGACACATTCATGAAAGTGTCCAAATGTGTCTCGACGTGAACATTTCCTACACGGACAATGGAATGCGGCTACCTGTCACAGGGCACACATAACTGTCATCTGTTGGTCATAATGGCCGTCTATAACTGTCACGCTCGCCCGTTTGCGCGGGCTCAGGAGTCCGCCGTGAGCTTTACCCCCGCCAATCGCCTGTTCCCTGCCACTCGTCTGCGACGCAATCGTCGTGACGATTTTTCGCGCCGGCTGGTACGGGAAAATGTGCTGACGGTCGATGATCTGATTCTGCCGGTATTCGTGCTCGACGGTGAAAACCGCCGCGAAGCCGTGGCCTCGATGCCGGGTGTGGAGCGTCTGAGCATCGACCTGCTGCTCGAAGAAGCGGCGAAATGGGTCGAACTGGGCATCCCGGCGCTGGCGCTGTTCCCGGTGACGCCGCCTGAACTGAAATCCCTTGATGCCGCCGAAGCCTGGAATCCGCAAGGTATCGCCCAGCGCGCTACTCGTGCGTTGCGTGAACGTTTCCCTGAGCTGGGCGTGATCACCGATGTCGCGCTGGACCCGTTCACCACCCACGGGCAGGACGGCATCCTCGATGAACAAGGCTATGTGCAGAACGACATCACCGTCGATGCATTGGTCAAACAGGCTCTGTCCCACGCCGCCGCTGGCGCTCAGGTGGTCGCACCATCCGACATGATGGACGGGCGGATTCAGGCGATCCGCGAAGCGCTGGAGATTGCCGGTCACGTCAACGTGCGGATCATGGCCTACTCGGCCAAGTACGCCAGCGCCTATTACGGGCCGTTCCGCGATGCCGTCGGCTCGGCCTCGAATCTGGGCAAGGCGAACAAAGCCTCCTATCAGATGGACCCGGCCAACAGCGACGAAGCGTTGCACGAAGTCGGCGCCGACTTGTCTGAAGGCGCGGACATGGTCATGGTCAAACCCGGCATGCCGTACCTGGACATTCTGTTCCGGGTAAAAGATGCCTTCAAAGTGCCGACCTTCGTCTATCAGGTCAGCGGCGAATACGCCATGCACATGGCGGCGATCCAGAATGGCTGGTTGAGCGAAGCAGTGATCCTCGAATCACTCACCTCCTTTAAACGTGCCGGCGCTGATGGCATCCTGACTTACTTTGCTGTCCGCGCCGCTCAATTGTTACGAGAGCAGAAATAGCCCTCCCAGGAACATCCGATGAATACCGAAGGACTGACTGAAGTTGCCGTAAAAGACGCTCAACCGGTGGTCGAGCAAATCACCGAAACCCCGCCGGAGCTGGAGCCAGCTCCGCCTGCGCCGGTGGCCGAACCGGCTGCGGCGGTTCCGGCGATTGCCATTCCCGGTCTGGATGACAGCAGCCTGTACATCCACCGTGAGCTGTCGCAACTGCAGTTCAACATCCGCGTGCTGGAACAGGCGCTGGATGAGTCCTACCCGTTGCTGGAGCGGTTGAAGTTCCTGCTGATCTTCTCCAGCAACCTCGACGAATTCTTCGAAATCCGCGTTGCCGGCCTGAAGAAGCAGATCACCTTCGCCCGTGAACAGGCCGGCGCTGACGGCTTGCAGCCGCATCAGGCGCTGGCGCGGATCAGCGAACTGGTGCACGGCCATGTTGATCGCCAATACGCGATCCTCAATGACATTCTGTTGCCGGAGCTGGAAAAGCATCAGGTGCGCTTTATCCGTCGCCGTAACTGGACGACCAAGCTCAAGACCTGGGTGCGCCGTTATTTCCGTGACGAGATCGCGCCGATCATCACCCCGATCGGTCTCGACCCGACGCACCCGTTCCCGTTGCTGGTGAACAAGAGCCTGAACTTCATCGTCGAACTCGAAGGCATCGACGCCTTCGGTCGCGATTCCGGTCTGGCGATCATCCCCGCCCCGCGTCTGCTGCCACGGATCATCAAGGTCCCGGAAGAAGTCGGCGGCGCCGGCGACAACTATGTGTTCCTGTCGTCGATGATCCACGCACACGCCGACGACCTGTTCCAAGGCATGAAGGTCAAGGGCTGCTACCAGTTCCGCCTGACCCGAAACGCCGACCTGGCGCTCGACTCCGAAGACGTAGAAGACCTGGCTCGCGCCCTGCGCGGCGAGTTGTTCTCGCGTCGTTACGGCGATGCCGTGCGTCTGGAAGTCGCCGACACTTGCCCGAAACACCTTTCGGACTACCTGCTCAAGCAGTTCAACCTGAGCGAGACCGAGCTGTATCAGGTCAATGGTCCGGTCAACCTGACGCGGCTGTTCAGCATCACCGGTCTGGATAGCCATCCGGAGCTGCAATACACCCCGTTCACCCCGCAGATCCCGAAACTGCTGCAAAACAGCGAGAACATTTTCAGCGTGGTCAGCAAGCAGGACATCCTGTTGCTGCACCCGTTCGAATCGTTCACGCCCGTGGTCGACCTGCTGCGTCAGGCGGCGAAAGACCCGCACGTATTGGCGGTGCGCCAGACCCTGTACCGTTCCGGCGCCAACTCGGAAATCGTCGATGCACTGGTCGATGCTGCGCGTAACGGCAAGGAAGTGACCGCGGTCATCGAGTTGCGTGCGCGTTTCGACGAAGAGTCCAACCTGCAACTGGCCAGCCGCCTGCAAGCGGCCGGTGCGGTGGTGATCTACGGCGTGGTCGGCTTCAAGACCCACGCCAAGATGATGCTGATCCTGCGTCGCGAGGCCGGCGAGATCGTGCGTTACGCGCACCTCGGCACCGGTAACTACCACGCCGGCAACGCCCGTCTGTACACCGACTACAGCTTGCTGACCTCCGATGACGCCTTGTGTGAAGACGTCGGCAAACTGTTCAGTCAGTTGATCGGCATGGGTAAAACGCTGCGCATGAAGAAGCTGCTGCACGCGCCGTTCACCCTGAAGAAGGGCATGCTCGACATGATTGCCCGCGAGACCCAGTTCGCCCTCGACGGCAAACCGGCGCACATCATCGCCAAGTTCAACTCGCTGACCGATCCGAAGATCATCCGCGCGCTGTACAAGGCCAGCCAGTCCGGTGTACGCATCGATCTGGTGGTGCGTGGCATGTGCTGCCTGCGTCCGGGCATCGCCGGGGTTTCGCACAACATCCATGTGCGCTCGATCATCGGCCGCTTCCTTGAACACACCCGTGTTTTCTATTTCCTCAACGGTGGCGAGGAGCAGATGTTCCTTTCCAGCGCTGACTGGATGGAGCGCAACCTCGACAAGCGCGTCGAGACTTGCTTCCCGGTAGAAGGCAAGAAGCTGCTGACCCGCGTGAAGAAAGAGCTGGAGCTGTACCTGACCGACAACACGCATAGCTGGAGCTTGCAGTCGGACGGTCGCTACATCCGCAACACGCCGACCGGCAACCAGAACCCGCGCAGTGCGCAGGCGACATTGCTGGAGCGCTTGGGCAGCCCGATTTTGCCGGTTAGCAGCTGACCTTCAAATCTGGCGCAATAAAAAGGCGATCCTGATGGATCGCCTTTTTAGTTGTGCTTTAACTGTGGGTTAGTGGACTGTGAGGATGATGCCCACCCGCGTCAGCCATTCAGCCTCAAGCCCGAAATCCGCCTGGGTCAGCTGATTGTCATCCAGCCAGTTCTCCGGGAACTCGACGTCGAGGCTGTCGCCCTTGGCGTGCAACACCACCTGCGGCATGGTCTGAGTACCACGGATGTGGTGGAACAGAATGGCGAAGCGCAGCAACGCACACAGTCGGATCAGCTTGATTCCGTCGTCGCCAAAGTCGGCGAACTTGTCCTTGGGAATGTTGCGGCGGTGGCCGCGAACCAGCAGGGCGAGCATCTGTTGGTCTTCACGGGAGAACCCGGCGAGGTCCGAGTGCTCGATCAGGTAAGCACCGTGCTTGTGATAGTGATAGTGAGCGATGTCGAGGCCGACTTCGTGCACTTTCGCTGCCCAACCCAGAAGTTCGCGCCAGATACCGTCATCCAGCTCCCAGTCTTGAGCCACCTGATCAAACGCGTGCAATGCCTTGCGTTCGACCCGCGCAGCCTGTTCCAGGTCAACGTGGTAACGCTCCATCAGCGAGGTCAGGGTGCGTTCGCGCACGTCTTCGTGATGATGGCGACCGAGCAGGTCATAGAGCACGCCTTCGCGCAGTGCGCCTTCGCAGTGATCCATGCGTTGCAGTTCGAGGGCGTCGAAAATCGCTTCGAGAATCGCCAGGCCTGCCGGAAAAATCGCCCGGCGATCCGGTTTGATGCCTTCGAAGTCGATCTTGTCAGAATCGCCCATTTTGAACAGTTTGCGCTTGAGCCAGGCCAGCCCTTCGGCGTTGACTTCGCCGGTGCCATGACCGCCAGCCTTCAAGGCCAGACCGATGGCACGGATGGTCCCCGAGGAGCCGATGGCTTCATCCCAGGTCAGGCGGTGCAGGGCGTGTTCGATGCTCATGATCTCCAGCCGCGCCGCTGTGTACGCCTGGGCGTAGCGGGCCGGGGTGATCTTGCCGTCCTTGAAGTAGCGCTGGGTGAAGCTGACGCAGCCCATTTGCAGGCTCTCGCGCAGCAGCGGTTCGAAGCGCTGGCCAATGATGAATTCGGTGCTGCCGCCGCCAATGTCGGCGACCAGGCGTTTGCCCGGGGTGTCGGCCAAGGTGTGCGATACGCCAAGGTAAATCAGTCGCGCTTCTTCACGCCCGGAGATGACTTCCACCGGGTGGCCGAGGATTTCTTCGGCGCGGTGGATGAACTCGAGGCGGTTACGCGCTTCGCGCAGGGCGTTGGTGCCGACGATCCGCACGGCGCCGAGGGGCATACCGTTGATCAGTTGGGCAAAACGCTTGAGGCAGTCGAGCCCGCGTTGCATCGATTCTTCGTTGAGCTTGCGCTCATCGTCGATGCCGGCGGCCAGTTGGACCTTTTCGCCGAGGCGCTCGAGAATGCGGATTTCGCCGTTCTGGGCCTTGGCCACGACCATATGAAAGCTGTTGGAGCCCAAGTCGATTGCGGCGATCAGGGACAGATTCTTGGCTTTGGATTGCGGCATGGTCAGGGGGGTCTCGGTCGATAACCCCGACATCGTGCCACGATCAAACGCCGCCGCCAACGCGTACGGCGCAAAGCCTTGATATGGCGCAGGAATGCCGGTGACCGCTGCGCGGTCAATCGCGGGCAAGCCCGCTCCCACAGGTTTTTGCGCCGAACACACAATCCGGTTCCACCCGAAAACCCTGTGGGAGCGGGCTTGCCCGCGAAGAGGCCATTAAAACCCCTACAGATCCTTCAGGCTGTCGCCTCTACGCTACCAATAAAATTCGCCAGCTCTGCCGTCTGCGGATTGGCAAACAACACCTTCGGATCGCCCACCTCATGCACCTTGCCATGGTGCATGAACACCAGTTTGTCGCCGACCTCGCGGGCGAAGCGCATTTCATGGGTGACCATGATCAGGGTCATGCCTTCCTTGGCCAGTTGCCGCACCACGGCCAGCACTTCATTGACCAGTTCCGGGTCCAGCGCCGAGGTGATTTCGTCGCACAGCAAGACTTTCGGCGACATCGCCAACGCACGGGCAATCGCCACGCGTTGCTGCTGGCCGCCGGACAGTCGATCCGGAAACGCATCGAACTTCTCGCTCAACCCCACCCGGGCAAGCATCTGCCGCGCCAGTTCGGCGGCTTTGGCCTTGGGCACTTTCTGCACCACTTGCGGTGCGAGCATCACGTTCTCGCCGACCGTCAGGTGCGGGAACAGATTGAACTGCTGGAACACCATGCCGACTTTCTGCCGCAGGCTGCGCAGATCAGCGCGGGCGGCATCGAGGTATTCGCCATCGACTTCGATCACGCCGTCATTGATCGATTCCAGACCATTAAGCGTGCGCAACAAGGTGGATTTGCCCGAGCCGCTGCGGCCGATGATCGCCACCACCTGGCCTTCCTCGACACTGAGGTCGATGCCTTTGAGCACATGGTGATCGCCGTAATACTTATGCAGGGCGGAAATTCTAAGCAGAGGCATGCAGTCTCCTTTCCAGATAGCGCGCACTGAGGGACAGGGGGTAGCAGAGCAGGAAGTAGCCGGCGGCGACGAGGCCGTAGACCATGAACGGTTCGAACGTGGCGTTGGCGAGCATGCCGCCGGTCTTCGTCAGTTCGGTGAAGCCGATGATCGAAGTCACCGCTGTGCCTTTGACCACTTGCACCGAGAAGCCCACGGTCGGCGCTACGCCGATGCGCAGCGCCTGCGGCAGGATCACGTAGCGCAGTTGCTCCAGCGGGTTCAGCGCCAGACTCGACGAGGCTTCCCACTGACCGTTGGGGATTGAATCGACGCAGCCACGCCAGATCTCTGCCAGATAGGCGCTGGTGAACAGCGTCAGGGCAATCGCCGCCGCCATCCACGGCGAGATTTCGATCCCGGCCAGCGCCACGCCGAAGAACACCAGAAACAGCTGCATCAACAGCGGCGTGCCCTGGAACAGCTCGATCCAGGTCCGGGCGATGTTGCGCGGCAGCGCGTTTTTCGAGATGCGCATGACCATGATCAGCAAGCCGACTAACCCGCCACCAATAAACGCCACCAGCGACAGCGCCAGCGTCCATTGCAGACCGATAAGCAGGTTGCGCAGGATGTCCCAGAAGGTGAAATCGCTCATACGCTGCTCCTGCTTATGAAGCGGCGCCCGATCCAGTTCAGCAACTGGCGGATCAACAAGGCCATGCACAGGTAGATCAGCGTGGTCAGGGCGTAGGTTTCAAAGGCGCGGAAGTTGCGCGACTGAATGAAGTTGGCAGCGAAACTCAGCTCTTCAGTGGCGATCTGTGAACACACCGCCGAACCGAGCATGACGATGATGATCTGGCTGCTCAGCGCCGGCCAGACCTTGCCCAGCGCGGGCAACAGCACCACATGCCGGAACGCCTCGAAGCGACTCATCGCCAATGCGGCTGCGGCCTCCAGCTGACCCTTGGGGATCGCCTGGATGCCGGCACGAATGATCTCGGTCGAGTACGCGCCGAGATTGATCACCATTGCCAGCACCGCCGCTTGCCACTCGGAAATCTGCACCCCGAGGGAAGGCAAACCGAAGAAGATGAAAAACAGCTGCACGAGGAATGGCGTGTTGCGGATCAACTCGACGTAGACGCCGAAGATCGTCGAGAACGGGCGGATGTTCCACGCCCGCACCAACGCGCCAACAATGCCCACGCCAACCCCGAGCACTGCACCGATGGCCGTCAGCTCAAGAGTGAACAGTGCACCGCGCAACAGCAGGTCGGTATTTTGCACCACCGGCAGGAAATCGAACTGATAGGCCATTAATTAACTCCCGCCCGAGCGATCAAAGATCGGCCGGAAGCGGCTCTTTCAGCCAGGTTTGCGAATTCTTTTCCAGCGCGCCGTCGGTCTTGGCGGTGGCGAGGATCTCGTTGACCTTGCTCAGCAGTGCCGGCTCGTTCTTGTTCACGCCGACATAGACTGGCGAATCCTTGAGCTTCACTTTCAGCGCCGGCACACGTTTCGGATTCTTTTCGCTGATCGCGACCATCACCACGTTGCCGCTGGCGATCAGATCAACCTGGCCTGCGAGATACGCGGCGATGGTCGAGTTGTTGTCTTCGAAGCGCTTGATGGTCACGCCTTCGGGGGCAACCTTGGTCAGTTCGATGTCTTCGATGGCGCCACGGGTGACGCTGATGGTTTTGCCCTTGAGGTCGTCAAGGCTGGTGATCGCGGCGTCCGGCGGGCCGAACACGGCAAGGTAGAACGGCGCGTAGGCTTGGGAAAAATCGATGACTTTCTCGCGCTCCGGGTTCTTGCCGAGGCTGGAAATCACCAGGTCGACCTTGCCGGTGGTCAGAAACGGGATGCGGTTGGTGCTGTTGACCGGGGTCAGTTCGAGTTTGACCTTGAGCTGCTCGGCCAGCAGTTTTGCGGTATCGATATCGAGGCCGCGAGGTTTCATGTCCGGGCCGACCGAGCCGAACGGCGGGAAGTCCTGCGGCACGGCAACTTTCAATGTGCCGCGTTTGACCACGTCATCGAGACCGTCGGCGTGGGCGGAAACCTGACTCAACATCAGACCGGCAAACAGGGCAGCGAGGAGGGCGCTGGAACGCAGGGGCATGGCAAATCTCCGGGATCGGCTGAAAGTGATTTCTGCGATCGGACACAGCACGGGGCATGCCAACCTAGCGGAATCATCGCGTCAGGCCACGGTTTTGCCGGGTTTGTTCGGTCTTACTGGTCTGAACAGTCCGGTTGTTTTTCGCACCCCGATAGCGCATCGACGCTCAGCGCCGAACCCCGCTGGGGCACGACTTGCCGGATGTTGCGAATAGCTTTACAACTAGCCGCACATTGGCCTGGCTCGTCTGGAAAACCATGAACTCGATCTCCCGCGCCGTACCCGAAGTGGCGCTGCAAGCTATCCGCAAACTGATCACCGAACAGGGTTTCGGCGCGGGCGATGCCTTGCCTTCGCAGCGCGATCTGGCCGTGCAGTTGGGGGTCAGCCGGGCTTCATTGCGCGAGGCGCTGTCGTCGCTGAGTGCGTTGGGTGTGGTGAGTATTCAACCGGGCAAAGGCGTGTTCGTGCAGGCCCCGGTCGATTTGTCGCGCAGTGAAAGTACGCTGGGCTGGCCGTTCGCGGCGCAGGCCTCGCCGCTGGATATCTTTCAGTTGCGCTATGCGCTGGAAGGTTTTGCTGCGGGGCTGGCGGCGGTGACGTTGAGCACATTTGAGCTGGATGCACTGGAGGACAACGTCGCGGCAATGCGTGAGCAGTTACGGGCCAGCGACTTTGAAGCCGCAGCGAAACTCGACTTCGAATTCCACCGGCGCATCCTGCTCGCCAGCGGCAATCAGGCGATGCTGAGCATCCTCACCGCCAGTGCCGAGATCTTTCTCGAGAGCCAGAAGCTACCGTTCATCCGGGCCGAGCGTGCCATGGAAACCTGGCAGGAACACCGCAAGATCCTCCGCGCCTTGGCACGTCGAGCCTCCGGCGCGGCGCAAAAAGCCATGCAGGAGCACGTGCGCAATGCTGCTCTGCGCACCGGAATTGCCTTCATCGCCCCCGCCACGGCGTGACTTGAGCTATACCCAAACTCATGGGGCACCATAGCAAGACTCAATCATCTGCGACTTCCTGAACAAGGGAAGGGCGGCTATGATGGGCCACGTTTTTTTGCTTACAACCTGGAGAATTCCATGAGCAGCGATCTTATCAAACACGTTAGCGACGCTAGCTTCGAAGCCGACGTACTCAAGGCCGAAGGCGCTGTACTGGTCGACTACTGGGCTGAATGGTGCGGCCCTTGCAAAATGATCGCTCCGGTTCTGGACGAGATTGCAGAGACTTACAAAGGCAAGCTGACCGTTGCCAAACTGAACATCGACGAGAACCAGGAAACCCCGGCCAAGCACGGCGTGCGTGGTATCCCGACTCTGATGCTGTTCAAGAACGGCAACGTTGAAGCGACCAAAGTCGGCGCGCTGTCGAAGTCGCAACTGGCTGCTTTCCTCGACGCCAACATCTAAGCGTCGCAGTAAAGTGTCTGAAAAAAAGCCCCGCAATTAGCGGGGCTTTTTGCGTATTCAGGGCTAGACGCTCCGAAATTCAGGTGGTACATTCGGCCCCGCACTGGTTTCTCCAATGCCCCCTGCTAGCCGTCGCCGACGCACTCCTTTTCGAACTAGTTCGCGATCCTGTCGCCTTCTCCGCGGCGCGGCCTCATTAAGCCAAAAGCTTAATTTCCCCCCTCCATAAATGATTACGTCATTCCTATATGAATCTGACTGAACTCAAGCAAAAGCCGATTACCGAACTGCTC
>NZ_JBIUXX010000012.1:594-45593 GCF_044744235.1 Pseudomonas sp. NPDC087346 | reverse complement strand
GTGATTTTCTCCCTGCTCAAGAAGCACGCGAAAAGCGGTGAGGAAATCTCCGGTGATGGCGTGCTGGAGATTCTCCAGGACGGCTTCGGCTTCCTGCGCTCCGCTGACGCTTCCTACCTGGCCGGCCCGGACGATATCTACGTCTCGCCTAGCCAGATCCGCCGCTTCAACTTGCGCACCGGTGACACCATCGTTGGCAAGATCCGCCCTCCGAAGGAAGGCGAGCGGTATTTCGCACTGCTCAAGGTCGACACGATCAACTTCGATCGTCCAGAGAACGCGAAAAACAAGATTCTCTTCGAGAACCTGACCCCGCTGTTCCCGACCGTGCGCATGAAGATGGAAGCCGGCAACGGTTCCACCGAAGACCTGACCGGTCGAGTGATCGACCTGTGCGCTCCGATCGGCAAAGGCCAGCGCGGTCTGATCGTTGCACCGCCGAAAGCCGGTAAAACGATCATGCTGCAGAACATCGCAGCGAACATCGCCCGTAACAACCCTGAAGTTCACCTGATCGTGTTGCTGATCGACGAGCGTCCGGAAGAAGTAACCGAAATGCAGCGCACCGTGCGCGGCGAAGTGGTTGCATCGACCTTCGACGAGCCGCCGACCCGTCACGTACAGGTTGCCGAAATGGTGATCGAGAAGGCCAAGCGCCTGGTCGAACACAAGAAGGACGTGGTGATCCTGCTCGACTCCATCACCCGTCTGGCCCGTGCCTACAACACCGTGATCCCGAGCTCCGGCAAGGTTCTGACCGGTGGTGTCGATGCCCACGCCCTGGAGAAACCGAAACGTTTCTTCGGCGCTGCGCGGAACATCGAAGAGGGCGGCTCGCTGACCATTATCGCCACCGCACTGGTTGAAACCGGTTCGAAGATGGACGAAGTGATCTACGAAGAGTTCAAGGGTACCGGCAACATGGAACTGCCTCTGGATCGCAAGATCGCCGAGAAGCGTGTGTTTCCGGCCATCAACATCAACCGTTCCGGCACCCGCCGCGAAGAGTTGCTGACTGCCGACGACGAACTGCAGCGCATGTGGATTCTGCGCAAGCTGCTGCACCCGATGGACGAAGTTGCCGCCATCGAGTTCCTGATCGACAAGCTGAAAACGACCAAGACCAACGACGAGTTCTTCTTGTCGATGAAGCGCAAGTAATACGAAAGCCGCTTAAAAAGGAGCGTCCCGAAAGGGGCGCTTTTTTTTGCGCTCGCGGTGCATAACTTTCCTGGCTGGCTAATGTCCTTGTTTGATCGGCTTGTATCCGAACCCACAAGGAGCGCTATGCACACGTTTGGCAATCGCCGTGATATCGACGGATTACGGGCACTCGCGGTTATTCCCGTCGTGTTGTTCCATTTCGGCTTCAGTACATTCAGCGGCGGTTTTGTCGGCGTTGACGTGTTCTTCGTCATCTCCGGATTCCTGATCACCACAATCCTGTTCCGTGAAATCAGTGCCCAGCGCTTCAGCTTCCTTGATTTCTGGGGGCGCCGGGCTCGTCGCATCCTGCCGGCCTTGAGTGTGGTTGTGGTGGTGACGCTGGCGTTGGGTTGGCTTTTGCTGACACCCAAAGACCTTTCCGAACTGGGGCGTACGGTTCGTTACCAGTCGTTGTTCATCTCCAACATCCTGTTCATGCGTCAGGACGGCTACTTCGAGCCTGCTTCGGAGCTCAAACCATTGCTGCATACCTGGTCGCTGGCGGTGGAGGAGCAGTACTACATCTTCTTCCCGCTGATGATGGTGTTGATGGTGCGCCACATCCGCCATTGGCGTTGGCTGCTGTTTGGCGTGCTGCTGGTGTCGTTCGGCCTGAACATTATCTACATCGAACGCAGGCTCGAATTTGCCTTTTTCTCGTTGCCAACCCGGGCCTGGGAACTGCTCTGCGGGGCCATGCTGGCGGTGATGCCTGCGCCGAAACTGGTTGTACGAACGTGGCTGCGTCAGTTGGTGGGTCTGGCTGGACTGGCGGCAGTGCTGGTAGCGGTGTTCACGTTTGACAAGTCCACGGTGTTCCCGGGCTGGGCGGCATTGCTTCCGGTATTGGGCACGACTGCGCTGATCTGGTCGGGTGCGCAGGGTTCGACCTGGGCTGGCCGGCTGTTGAGTCTGCGTGCCCTGGTGTGGGTTGGTCTGCTGTCCTATTCGCTCTACCTGTGGCATTGGCCGGTTTACGTGTATGCCAACGCGATTTCCATCGACGGCATCCAGCCTCTGGAAGCGATTGGCTGGATGGCCCTCGCGCTGGGTCTTGCATGGCTGAGCTTGCGTTACATCGAGCTGCCGTTTCGTGAAAAGCGAGTGTTTGCCAGCCGCAACTCGGTATTGATCGGTGGTTTGATCTCTATCACGGCTCTGGCTGTGACGGGGACGGCGATTGACCGGGCGCAAGGTGTGCCCCAGCGCATGACCGGTAAAGCGTTGGAGTACGCTCAGTCCCGGGAATGGCAGGCCGGGCAGGTGAAATGTATGCAGGTAAGCACGGACAAGGCGCTGGACAAAGCATGCCTGCTGGGCGGTGAACAGAAGTTAGCGGCGACAAAGATGTTCTGGGGTGACAGTCATACCGCCGCGTTGTTACCGGCCATCGAAGGAAGCGTCAGTCAAAATGGGCCGCCAGTGTGGTTGTACAGTCTGAGTGCCTGCCCGCCGATTATCGAAGATGTATTACGCCAGCAGTGCAAAGACTTCAATAAGCGAAACATGGGGAAAGTTCTCAGCCTCGGGATCAAGGACGTGGTGTTGGCGGCCAACTGGAGCTTGTACGTTTATGGCCGTGAAGACGGCGATGGCGACAGACAGTTCCTGCTTGATCGCAAAGACAATACGCAGCAAGCCGAACGGCGCATGGCCGCAGCGCTCAAGGCGCAAGTGGCCGAGCTACGTGACGCGGGCGTGCAGGTCTGGCTGTTCAAGGAGGTGCCGCTGCAGCACAAGAGTTTCATCAACCGTCTGACCAGCCTGGCCCGAATCGGGCGCTCGGCCGAGGGGCTCGGTCGGCCGCTCAATGAACATCTGGCGCGTCAGCAATTTTTCACTGACCTGTTCAACTCAATGAGTGCCGTGGATTCCGGTGTGCACGTCCTCGACCCGACACCTTTCATGTGTAAGGACGGGCTGTGCGTCATCGATGTCGATGGCCATTCACAGTACAAGGATGCTGATCATCTTTCTGACATGGGCAGTGCCAGATTGAGCCCTTTGTTTGCGCCGATACTGCTGGGCACCAGCCACAATTGAGCAATGCCAAGCGCTGACGGGCTGCTGTTTGCCCGTCAGAGCAGGTAGGATGTACGCCTATTTTGAGGGTGCCATCGTCAATGAAATTCAAGGATCTTCGGGATTTCGTGCAGCAGCTTGAGCAGCGCGGAGAGTTGAAACGCATCCAGATTCCCGTCTCGCCGGTGCTGGAGATGACCGAGGTGTGCGATCGCACGCTGCGGGCCAAGGGCCCGGCGTTGTTGTTCGAGAAGCCGACCGGTTACGACATCCCGGTGCTTGGCAACCTGTTCGGCACGCCCGAGCGGGTCGCCATGGGCATGGGTGCCGAGTCGGTCAGCGAGTTGCGCGAGATCGGCAAGCTGCTGGCGTTCCTCAAGGAGCCGGAGCCGCCGAAGGGCTTGAAAGACGCGTGGTCGAAGCTGCCGATCTTCCGCAAGATCATCGCGATGGCGCCGAAAGTCGTCAAAGACGCGGTATGCCAGGAAGTAGTTATCGAAGGTGATGACGTCGATCTGGCGATGCTGCCGGTGCAAACCTGCTGGCCCGGCGACGTCGGACCGCTGATCACTTGGGGCCTGACCGTCACCAAAGGCCCGAACAAGGACCGGCAGAACCTCGGTATCTACCGTCAGCAAGTGATCGGCCGCAACAAGGTGATCATGCGCTGGCTCAGTCACCGTGGCGGCGCGCTCGATTTCCGTGAGTGGTGCGAGAAGCATCCAGGTCAGCCGTTCCCGGTGTCCGTGGCCCTCGGTGCCGATCCGGCGACCATCCTTGGCGCGGTGACGCCGGTACCGGACAGCCTCTCCGAATACGCCTTCGCCGGTCTGTTGCGCGGCAATCGCACTGAGCTGGTGAAGTGCCGTGGCAACGATCTGCAAGTGCCGGCGACTGCCGAAATCATCCTCGAAGGCGTGATTCATCCGGGCGAAATGGCCGATGAAGGCCCGTACGGCGACCACACCGGTTACTACAACGAAGTCGACAGCTTCCCGGTATTTACCGTCGAGCGCATCACCCACCGGATCAAACCGATCTACCACAGCACCTACACCGGTCGTCCGCCGGATGAGCCGGCGATCCTCGGTGTGGCGCTGAACGAAGTGTTCGTGCCGATCCTGCAGAAGCAGTTTCCGGAGATCACCGATTTCTACCTGCCGCCGGAAGGCTGCTCGTACCGCATGGCCATCGTGACCATGAAGAAGTCGTATCCGGGGCATGCCAAGCGCGTGATGCTGGGTGTCTGGTCGTTTTTGCGACAGTTCATGTACACCAAGTTCGTTATCGTCACCGACGACGATATCAACGCCCGGGACTGGAACGACGTGATCTGGGCCATCACCACGCGCATGGACCCCAAGCGTGACACGGTGATGATCGATAACACGCCGATCGACTATCTCGACTTCGCCTCGCCGATCTCTGGCCTGGGCTCGAAAATGGGCCTCGATGCCACCCATAAGTGGCCGGGTGAGACCACTCGCGAGTGGGGTCGTGTGATCGTCAAGGACGACGCCGTTACTCAACGGATCGATGCCATCTGGAATCAGTTAGGAATAGATTGATGCGTGTAACCCTGCAGCCCTCCGGAGCGGTACTTGAGATACAGCCCGGTGAGCGGATTCTCGATGGCGCGCGGCGCCTGGGCTACGAATGCCCGCAAAGCTGCCGCAACGGCAACTGCCACGTTTGCGCGGCGTTGCTGGTGGAAGGTCGGGTCGCGCAGGCCGGCGATGTGCGCGACCACGGCGAGTTCTACACTTGCATAGCCGAGCCGCTGGAAGACTGCATCGTGCTGTGGGATGGCGTGCTCGCGCTGGGAGAACTGCCGGTGCGCAGCCTGTCGTGTCAGGTCATCGAATGCCGGGATGTCGGTGGCGACACCTGGCGCGTGCGCTTGCGCGCGCCGGCCGGCAAGCCGCCGCGTTATCACGCCGGGCAGTATTTGCTGATCGAACGCGAGAACGGCGAGAAATCGGCGTTCTCCATGGCCTCGGCGCCGCATGGCGGGCGTGATCTGGAAATCCATGTACTGGCGCGCGAACCCAGTGCGTTGAGCCTGATCGAGCAATTGCAGCGCAATCCGCTGGTGCGCGTCGAACTGCCGTTCGGTGATACCCACCTTGCGGAACTGCCCGACGGTCCACTGGTGCTGATCGCCGCAGGTACCGGCATGGGGCAGATTCACAGCCTGATCGAACATTGCCGGGCCAACGGCTTCAAGCACCCGGTGTATCTGTACTGGGGCGTGCGCCGACCGGAAGACTTCTATCAGATGGAACATTGGGACGAATGGGTGAAGTTGCCCAACCTGTTCCTGCACAAGGTCGTCAGCGATCAATGTGGCTGGGAAGGGCGTTGCGGGATGCTGCATGAGGCGGTCTGCGAAGACTTCGCCGACCTGAAGCCTCTGCACGTCTACGCCAGCGGCTCACCGGCCATGGTCTATGGCACGCTGGACGCTTTGGTTGAGGCGGGGATGGATGCGCATCAAATGCGCGCCGACGTATTTGCCTACGCGCCTCGTTCCTGAGCCGCGATTGCGCGTGCGTTTCTAGAAACGCACGCCGGTCGTGACCATGGCCGCGTTGGCGCCGAGCAATACCAGCTCGGCAGCCACTGGTCCGTAGTGAGTACCCAGCGATGGAATGATCACCGGCGCAACGCCGAAGTGATTGAGCGGGATCTTGTCCTTGTAGTCGCCGCGATAACCCTGCAACAACCCGCCAGTGAGTTTCAGGTAAACCGGGTAATCGGCGCTGTCGAAACGTTTGCCGACATAACCGTAGTTCGATCGCTGGCTGAACGAGTTACGAAAAGTCGCCCCGCCGAATACCCAGCCTGACGCCTGATTACGTTCAATGCCAATCAAGTCTTGATTGTTATTGTGTTCAGGGTCGGGAGAGTAATGTTTGGTATAGACGCTGGTCTGCGCATACCAGAACCCATCGTCTTTCTCCGGGCTTTCCTGCGCCATTGTCTGGCCGGCCAGGCTCAGCAGCAGTGAGGTCAAAATCCATGGAGTTTTCATTGTTCAGCCTCGGTAACGGGATGGCTTGTGCCAGAGGAAGGCCGTTATACGCAGGCGTTCAGCGACGGGACATAAAGAGATTCCGATATTTTAGTAGGAAATTTCCTTCGTACTCATGAACAAACCCTGAACAGGTGAGCGAATGCTTATGGATATGTCATTCAGGTATTTAAGACATTGGTGAAAGGGGATTAGGCTATATAAAAGCCAGTGACCGCGTTGATAACCGCTATTTCTCCTTATCAAAAGTGTCATACATCCTTTAGCACTTTTCGTTTTAGATTTACTGCTATATGTTCTATAAAGCGGATTGTGCTTACATCTTGTAATACTTGCGGGGCCGAACACTACCGTCATGACAGCCATTGAATCTGCTTTTCTGAATCTGGCTTACCCTCCGCGCCTCGATCTGGGGCCGCAGCTGACGCACGAACAACTTCTCGTCTCGATGCAATCGACCATGGCGCGCCACAAGGGCGGGCCGGTGTGGCTGTTCGCCTATGGCTCGCTGATCTGGAAACCCGAGTGTTCGTCCTCTGAACGGGTGCGCGGTCGGGTGCATGGCTACCATCGTGGTTTGTATCTGTGGTCGCACGAGCACCGAGGCACGCCGGAAATGCCCGGTTTGGTGTTTGGTCTGGATCGCGGGGGTTCTTGCAGCGGCTTTGCCTATCGGCTGCCGGAAGAGAATCTCGACAGTGCGCTGTATGCGCTATGGAAGCGCGAGATGCCGTTTCCATCCTATCGCCCGCACTGGCTCAACTGCCGTCTTGAAGATGGCAGCCAGGTACAGGCCTTGGGATTTGTGCTGGAGCGACACCTGCCCAGCTATGCCGGCAACTTGCCGGATCATGTGCTGAGCCAGGTATTCGAAAGCGCTTGCGGGCGGTACGGCACGACTCGCGATTATGTCGAGCAGACCGCACACGCCCTGCGCAGCCACGCCATGCCAGACCGGAATCTGGAGGCGCGGCTCAAGCGCTGTCAGTCAAAGACTGATCAGGCGACTGCTTCGCGGCTCTGACTGGCGACTTGTTTGTGCCACAGCGTCGGGGCCAGGAAGGCCATCGATAGCAGGCAAGCGCCGACCAGCAGCACGAAACCACCGTCCCAGCCGAAGTGGTCAACGGTGTAGCCCATCGCCGCGCTCGCTGCGACCGAACCACCCAGATAACCAAACAGACCGGTGAAACCGGCAGCGGTGCCGGCGGCTTTCTTCGGCGCCAGTTCCAGTGCCTGCAAGCCGATCAGCATCACCGGGCCGTAAATCAGGAAGCCGATCGAGAACAGCGCGATCATGTCGACGGTCGGGTTGCCGGCCGGGTTCAGCCAGTAGACCAGCGTTGCCACGGTCACCAGTGCCATGAACACCATGCCGGTCAGGCCACGGTTGCCACGGAAGATCTTGTCCGACATCCAGCCGCACAGCAGCGTGCCCGGGATACCCGCCCACTCGTAGAAGAAATAGGCCCACGAGGTTTTATCCACGGTGAAACCCTTGGCTTCCTTGAGATAGGTCGGCGCCCAGTCCAGTACGCCATAACGCAGCAGGTAGACGAAGACGTTGGCCATGGCGATGTACCAGAGCATTTTGTTGCGCAGCACGTACTTGACGAAGATTTCCTTGGCGCTGAATTCGTCTTCGTGGCTGGCGTCGTAGCCTTCCGGGTAATCGTTCTTGTACTGCTCGATTGGCGGCAGGCCGACCGATTGCGGGGTGTCGCGCATGGTGATGAAAGCAAACACCGCCACGCCCAGTGCCACGGCTGCCGGGACGTAGAACGCCGCATGCCAGTCATTGAACAGACCCATGCCGAGCAGGAACAGCGGACCGATCAGACCGCCACCGACGTTATGCGCGACGTTCCATACGGAGACCACGCCGCCGCGTTCCTTCTGCGACCACCAGTGCACCATCGTCCTTCCGCTCGGCGGCCAGCCCATGCCCTGCGCCCAACCGTTGATGAACAACAGGATGAACATCATGGTCACGCTGGACGTGGCCCATGGCGCGAAACCGAACACGAACATCACCCCGGCCGAAACCAGCAGGCCGAACGGCAGGAAGAAGCGCGGGTTGGAGCGGTCGGACACCAGGCCCATGAGGAACTTCGACAAGCCATAGGCAATGGCAATTGCCGACATCGCCAGACCCAGATCGCCACGGCTGTAGCCTTCGTCGATCAGGTACGGCATGGCCAGGGAGAAGTTTTTGCGCAGCAGGTAGTAACCTGCGTAACCAATGAAAATACCGGCGAAGATCTGCCAGCGCAGGCGTCGGTAAGTGCTGTCTATTTGTTCTTCAGGCAAAGGAGCCTGATGTGCGGCAGGACGAAAGAAAGCAAACATTCAAGAGCTCCAGATTTCTTGTTTTGACTGCGGATGCGAATGTTACAGTTTCGTTACCGAAAATAGCACCGGTTCGCATCGGCAAAACAGCGGAAAATGTTGGAAGTCGCATGTTCCTTTACGAACCTGTCGCTCAGCTGTAAGAACAGGGCGTTTTCACCACTTATCAACATCGAGTGACTTAGACTCGCGGTCAGTTCAGCCGATTGATCAGTCGAGATAAGAAATGCCACTGAAGGTTCGCATGTTGGTGCCGAGATTTTTGGTGGCGGCGGGGATTGCCGCTGTGATGCTGACATTGATCGTCACCGATCATCCCGCCCATTCCGGTCTGCGCAACGCCACGGTGCTGATTATTCGGCATGCAGAAAAACCTGATGTGGGATCGGTACTCAATGCCCGAGGCGAACAGCGTGCGGCAGCCTACGTCGATTATTTCAATCCGCTGCAACTCGACGGCCAGACCCTCACTCCCCAGCGTTTGATTGCTGCCGGCGACACCCCGGAGAGTTCGCGCTCGCGCCTGACCCTGATCCCGCTGGCCCAGCGTCTGAACCTTGCGATTGAGCAGCCCTACCTCAATGGTGATCTTCATCAGTTGGTCAAACTGTTGCGCAAGAGCAATCAGGCGCAGACCGTGCTGATTGCCTGGCATCACGGGCATATCAATAAACTGCTCAAAGCCTTCGGCGGCGACGCCACAGCATTGATGGGCCAGGAAAAATGGCCCGACGATGTCTACGACTGGCTGATCGTGCTGCGCTTCGATGAAAACGGCCGCCTCATCCCGTCTCGCAGTGAGAAGATTCAGGAACACCTGCTGCCGGGCGACATCGGCGATGCGCCCGGCAACTGACGGCGTGCATCACAGGTTCAGCGCACCTGCACCACAACCTTGCCCACAGCCTTGCGTTGCCCAAGATCATTGATCGCCTGCGCCGCATTACTCAGCGGATAGACCTGCGACACCAGTGGTTTCAACTTGCCCTCGGCAAACCAGCCAAACAACTGCTGGAAGTTCGCCGCGTTGTCCTGTGGCTGACGCTGGGCGAAGGAACCCCAGAACACGCCGAGCACTGCCGCGCCTTTTAGCAAGGCGAGGTTGACCGGCAATTCGGGAATGCGTCCGCTGGCGAAGCCGACTACCAGCAGACGGCCGTTCCAGGCGATGGCGCGGATGGCCTGATCGAACAGGTCGCCGCCGACCGGGTCGTAGATCACGTCAGCGCCCTGGCCATCGGTCAGGCGTTTGATTTCTTCCTTGAGGCTGGTTTCGCTGTAGTTGATCAGTTCGTCGGCGCCGGCCGCTTTGGCCACCGCGAGTTTCTCTGCGCTACTGGCAGCAGCGATGACCCGGGCACCCATGGCTTTGCCGATTTCCACTGCCGCCAGACCGACACCGCCGGATGCGCCCAGTACCAGCAGGGTTTCACCCGGTTGCAGATTGGCGCGCTGTTTCAGGGCGTGCATCGAGGTGCCGTAGGTCATGCTGAACGCGGCGGCGGTGTTGAAATCCATCGACGGTGGAATCGGCAGGACGTTGTAGCCCGGCACCGCGACCTGTTCGGCGAAGCTGCCCCAGCCGGTCAGGGCCATGACCCGGTCGCCAACCTTCAGATGGCTGACTTTTTCACCTACCGCGCTGACCACACCCGCCGCTTCACCACCCGGGGAAAACGGGAAGGGCGGCTTGAACTGGTATTTGCCCTCGATGATCAGCGTGTCCGGAAAGTTGACCCCGGCAGCGTGCACCTCCAGCAGGATTTCGTTCTTCTTCGCGACAGGACTGGCGACGTCTTCCAGCACCAGCGATTCGGCAGGGCCGAAGGCTTTGCACAGCACGGCTTTCATCAGGGCTATTCCTTTGGGAGTGATGGCCGATAAGTGTAGGTGTGTCAGTCAACGGGTCAACGAGCATGCCCGACCCTGATAGTCGCCCATAAGCTTGTGCTTGCGCGGCGGGTCGTTATGCTAGGCCGCAAACCGGATAAGGAGCGAATTGTGAAAGCGTGGATCATGTTGTTGCTGGCCCTGTCTCTGCCTGTGGCAGCGCTGGCCGAAGAAGCCAAAGAAGGCGAAGCGCCAAAGGTTAGCTACATCACCCTGAGCCCGCCGTTTGTGGGTAACTACGGGTTGGATGGCACGCCGAAACTCAAGGTCTTCAAGGCTGACGTCGCGCTGCGCGTGACGGGTGATGAGTCGGCCAAACTGGTCAAGGCCAACGAGCCGCTGATCCGCAATCAACTGGTGGCGCTGTTCACTCAGCAGACTACCGAGGCGATGGGCAGCATCGAAGGCAAGGAAAAGCTGCGTCAGGAAGCGCTGAAGCAGACTCAGCAAGTGATGAATGACGAGACTGGCAAGCCAGTGGTTGAGGATCTGTTGTTCAACAACCTGATCATTCAGTAAGACTTCTGCTGTCCGGGCGGGCCTCTTCGCTGGCAAGCCAGCTCCCACAGGATTTGCGGTGAAACACATTAATGTGATCGCCGCAGAACCCTGTGGGAGCTGGCTTGCCAGCGATTGCATTTTGTCAGCCGAAAAAGCTTCAAGGCTTGAGCGCAATCACCGCCGCCCATTGCTCGGCCATAACCGGCATCACCGACAACCGCGATCCCTTCTGCACCAACGGCATCTCGGCCAGCGCCGTCTGCTGCTTCAGATAATCAAGTTTCAACACCCGCGCAAACGTTTCGACATGGGCGACATCGATCGCGCTCCAGGCGTTTTTCTCGGGGCTGGCCTTCGGATCGAAGTAATGGCTCTCCGGCTCCAGCGCCGTCGGGTCCGGGTAGGCTGCCTTGATAATCTTGCCGATCCCGGCAATTCCCGGCTCCGGGCAGCTGGAGTGATAGAAAAAGAATTCGTCCCCAACCGCCATGGCGCGCAGGAAATTGCGCGCCTGATAGTTGCGAACCCCGTCCCAGCGCGCGGTGCCGAGCTTTTCCAGACCTTTGATCGAAAGTTCGTCGGGCTCGGACTTCATCAGCCAATAGGCCATGTTTTTTGCTCCTGAAACGGTCATTGGGCAGGTTGTCGGGCAATTTTATGACAAACCGACGGTCGGTTGACGTCAGCGTTTGCGCAGAGGGTCACGTTGTCGCAAAATGCCGGCCTTTAAAGCTTGACGCTGCTGCACGGCCTACACACGGAAACCGCTGCTGTCATCGTGATGATGTGCCCGAGGGGGGCAATCGATGAAACGCAAACCGGATTTACTATGGATTTTGGTTGTTTTGTTCGGCCTGGGCGTCGTGACCACTGGTTATGCGCAGAGCCTGTGGGCCAACAAGACCGATGCACCGATTGAAGTCGCGCAACAAGTACAACAGTCGACCGCGTTCAAACGCTGAAACTGCCTTCCCGACGTCGCTGATCCGCGCGGCGTCTATCCTGCGAAATACCACGCCTTGTCGGTGACCGTGCCTTGTAACGGTACATCCCAGCTCGCTTGCGCCAATCGTTCAACCTTCTGACATTCATGGGCCAGCCCCAACAGCGTCGGCTTGCGCCAGTTTTTTCGACGCGCCAGATACGCCAGGCTGCGGTCGTAGAAGCCACCGCCCATTCCCAAACGTCCACCGACGTCGTCAAAACCCACCAGCGGCAACAGCACCAGATCCAGCGTCCAGACTTTGCGTTGTCTAGCGAGGCAGGCGCGCGGCTCCAGAATGCGGAAGCGATTGGGTTTGAGTTTCTCGCCAGGGCGGATGCGCTGGAAAACCATTTTGGTTCGCGGCCAGGCACTGAGCACCGGTAGATAGGTCGCTTTGCCTCGACGCTGAGCTTCACGCAGCAGCAGGCGCGGATCGATTTCACCGTCGGTGGGCAAATATAGAGAGATATGTTTCGCCCGGCGGAAATGCGGGTCTTGCGCCAGTTGCCGGTACAAGCCTTTGGCGGCCTGGCGTTGTTCGCTCTTGGACAGTGAGCGGCGCGCCTTGCGCAGCAGGCGGCGAAGTTGCGGGCGGGGCAGCAGCGCGGGTTCGGTCATGGTTCGGCTTCGGCAGGTGGGACGAAAACGTACGCATAAAAAATCCGATGTCGGTTTTCACCGACATCGGATTCGAATCAGGCTCCCCGGATGAACCGCTGTCAACTTAGCCCTTGAACCCGAAAGTTCAAGGTGGAAGATGCAGTAGACTTTAAGGCTTTCCGTCTAGCGGACATGCACACCAGCCCAACGTGCAACTTCCAGGGTAGTGCGAATCGGCTCAGGGACATCGTCAACTGGCAAGCACCCCAGGGAGTGCCGCGAGTATACCTCAAGCGGTCTGACGAATCAGCCCTTGGTGACGTCTGGCTCGGTGGCCAGCACCAGATCGACACGATCGAGCAAGTCGCGCACCTGTTCACGGGTCGAGCCGCTGGCCTGGATGTCCGGTCGCTCTTCTTTGTGCAAGAGATCGTGGGTGATGTTCAGTGCAGCCATCACGGCGATACGGTCGGCGCCGATGACTTTGCCGCTGCTGCGGATTTCACGCATCTTGCCATCGAGGTAGCGTGCGGCGCTCACCAGATTGCTGCGTTCTTCCTGCGGGCAAATGATCGAATACTCTTTGTCGAGGATCTGCACGGTTACGCTATTGCTTGAACTCATGAGTCTTGCTCCAGGGCCTTGAGGCGCGAAATCATCGACTCGACCTTACGCCGGGCGATTTCGTTTTTTTCAATGAGATGCGCGCGTTCCTCGCGCCAGGTCTTTTCCTGAGCTAGTAAGAGTCCGTTTTGGCTCTTTAGTTGCTCGACTCGGGTAATCAGCAGCTCGAGTCTGGCCATCAGCGCTTGCAGGTCGTTGTCTTCCATTGTGTCCACTGAATTTGTGTCTGATGGAGGTGACAGGCGGACAGCCTTTAATAGTCTTGGCGAGTCTGTCGATGTAGGATACAAGGCCTTCATTCTAGACATAGCGCCGTCTGGCGCCTAGCTGCCCATGACCATTCAGAATTCCCCGTACCAAGCCTTCGCCACTCTGCTGACTTCCAGCGGCCACAAAGTCTCGCCTGCCGAATTGCATGGTCTGCTGCTCGGCCGCAGTTGCGCCGGCGCCGGCTTCGACAACGAAGGCTGGTTGATCGATGCCGCCGAATTGCTCGAAGGCGAGATCCAGGACAACGTCCGCAATGCCTTGATCGGCTTGCAGGAAATGGTCAAAGGCGAACTGACCGGTGACGACGTGACCGTCGTGCTGTTGCTGCCGACCGATGACGCGCCACTGACTGACCGCGCTGCCGCACTGGGCGAATGGTGCCAGGGTTTCCTCAGCGGGTTTGGTCTTAACTGCCGCGACAGCAGCATGTTGAGCACCGAAGCCACTGAAGTGCTGCAGGATCTGGCAGCCATCTCCCAGGTGCAAGACGCTCTGGAAGAATCCGAAGACGGCGAAAGCGATTACATGGAAGTCATGGAATACCTGCGCGTCGCGCCGCTGCTGTTGTTCTCCGAAACCAAGAAAGCCGACGTGCCGCCCGCCGCCAAACCGTCGTTGCATTAATCGCGTGACAGGGAAAGCCATCTGCCCATGATCCATATCCCGAAAGCGGAATACAGCCGTCGCCGCAAGGCCTTGATGGCGCAGATGGAACCCAACAGCATCGCGATCCTGCCCGCCGCCGCCGTTGCCATTCGCAACCGCGACGTCGAGCACGTCTATCGCCAGGACAGCGATTTCCAGTACCTCAGCGGGTTCCCCGAGCCGCAGGCCGTGATCGTCCTGATGCCCGGTCGCGAACACGGTGAGTACGTGTTGTTCTGCCGTGAACGCAACGCCGAACGTGAGTTATGGGACGGCTTGCGTGCAGGGCAGGAAGGCGCGATCCGCGACTTTGGCGCCGACGATGCCTTCCCGATCACCGACATCGACGACATTCTCCCGGGCCTGATCGAAGGTCGTGACCGGGTGTATTCGGCGATGGGCAGCAACCCGGAATTCGACCGGCACCTGATGGACTGGATCAACGTGATCCGCTCCAAAGCGCATCTTGGCGCCCAGCCGCCGAACGAATTCGTTGCCCTGGATCATCTGCTGCACGACATGCGCCTGTATAAATCGGCGGCAGAAGTGAAGGTGATGCGCGAAGCCGCCCGGATCTCGGCCCAGGCCCATATCCGCGCGATGCAGGCCAGTCGCGCCGGATTGCACGAGTTCAGCCTCGAAGCCGAACTCGATTACGAATTCCGCAAGGGCGGGGCGAAGATGCCGGCGTACGGCTCGATTGTCGCTGCCGGGCGCAACAGTTGCATCCTGCATTACCAGCAGAATGACGCGCTGCTCAAGGACGGGGATCTGGTGCTGATCGACGCTGGTTGCGAGATCGACTGCTATGCCAGCGATATCACTCGCACCTGGCCGGTCAACGGCAAGTATTCGCCCGAGCAGAAAGCGATTTACGAATTGGTCCTGGCTTCGCAAGAAGCGGCGTTTGCCGAAATCGCCCCGAACAAACACTGGAATCAGGCGCACGAAGCCACGGTGCGAGTGATCACCAGCGGTCTGGTGAAGCTGGGCTTGTTGCAGGGCGACGTCGACGAACTGATCGCCAGCGAAGCTTATAAAGCGTTTTACATGCACCGCGCCGGCCACTGGCTGGGCATGGATGTGCACGACGTCGGCGAATACAAGGTCGGCGGCGAATGGCGCGTGCTGGAGGTCGGCATGGCGCTGACCGTGGAGCCGGGCATCTATATCGCCCCGGACAATCAGAACGTAGCGAAGAAATGGCGCGGCATTGGCGTGCGCATCGAGGACGACGTGGTAGTGACCAAAACCGGATGTGAAATCCTGACCAACGGCGTACCGAAAACCGTCGCCGACATCGAAGCGCTGATGGCGCAAGCCCGGGCGCACGCGGCATGAGTCGGGTCAATCTGGCAATCATCGGTGGCGGTCTGGTCGGCGCCAGTCTCGCGTTGGCTTTGCAGGCAGGGGCCAAGGCCCGTGGCTGGAAGATCGTGCTGATCGAACCGTTCGCCCCCGGCGAAGGTTGGCAGCCGAGCTACGATGCGCGTTCGTCGGCGCTGTCGTTCGGCGCCCGGCAGATTTATCAGCGACTCGGTGTGTGGCAGGAAATCTCCCGCCGGGCCGAGCCGATCAAACAGATTCACGTCTCCGACCGTGGACGCTTCTCCACCGCCCGTTTGTCGGCGATGGAAGAGGGTGTACCTGCGCTCGGTTACGTGGTGGAAAACGCCTGGCTCGGCCAGTGCCTGTGGCAACACGTCGATAAAGACGTGATCAGTTGGCGCTGCCCGGCGGAAGTCATCCGCATGGAGCCGATGGCTGACGGCTATCGTCTGACCCTCAACGACGAAACCACTATTGAATGCGACCTCGCCGTGCTGGCCGATGGCGGTCGTTCCGGGCTGCGCGAGCAACTGGGCATCAACGTGCGCAAGCGTCCGTACAACCAGAGCGCGCTGATCGCCAACATTACCCCGAGCGAAGCGCACAACGGCATGGCCTTCGAGCGCTTCACCGATGACGGTCCGATGGCGCTGCTGCCATTGCCGGAAAATCGCTGCGCACTGGTCTGGACCCGTCTGGGCATGGACGCGCAACGTCTGGCGGATTTGAGTGATCGCGATTTCCTCAGTGAATTACAGAGCGTGTTCGGCTATCGCCTCGGCACCCTGAAACAGGTTGGCGCACGGCATCTGTATCCGCTGTCGCTGGTGGAGGCCGAGGAGCAGGTGCGTCCGCATCTGGCGATCCTTGGCAACGCTGCGCACAGCCTGCACCCGATTGCCGGCCAGGGTTTCAACCTGTCGCTGCGCGATGCCAATGCGCTGGCTGAAGCCTTGCTCGCCAGCGACAAACCGCTGGGCGATTTCGCTACGTTGCAGGCTTATCGAGAGCGTCAGCGTCTCGACCAAGAGCTCACCGTAGGTTTCTCCGATCAGGTCACCCGACTGTTTGGCAGCACCCAGCCGCTGGTGTCGCTGGGACGCAACATCGGTTTACTCGGTCTTGATCTGCTGCCACCGGCCAAACGCTGGTTCGCCCGTCAGGCCATGGGTTTGGGAACACGTCCGGATGCGTAACTGGTTGATGCGTTCGTTCGGCAAGGCACGCTTGATGCGCTGGGTGATGACGTTTTACCCGCCTTACCTTGGTGCTGGCGTGCGGGTGCGGCACATCAGCGATGACTTTCGCGACATTCAAGTGTCGATGGGATTGGGCTGGTACAACCGCAATTACGTCGGCACCCAGTTCGGCGGAAGTCTGTATTCGATGGTCGATCCGTTCTTCATGTTGATGCTGATGGAAAACCTCGGCTCGCGTTACATCGTCTGGGACAAGGCTGCCGATATCGATTTCATTGCGCCGGGCAAGGGCCGGGTGTTCGCCCGGTTCAACATCGACGAGACCTTGCTCGACGAGATTCGCCGGCAGACCGCCAGTGGCGAAAAATACCTGCCGCAGTTGCAGGTCGACATTCATGACGGCGCCGGCAATCTGGTGGCGCGGGTCGGTAAAACCCTTTACGTGCGGCTCAAGCCGCAAGCGAGACAGGCTTAAAGCATGGAAATGCGCGCAGATCTGCTGATTGTCGGAGCCGGAATGGTCGGCAGCGCCCTCGCGTTGGCGTTGCAGGACAGCGGGCTGGAAGTCCTGCTGCTCGACGGCAGCCCGTTGAGCGTCAAACCGTTCGATATCGACGCGCCGTTCGAGCCACGGGTGAGTGCGCTGTCGGCCGCAAGCCAGCGGATTCTCGAACGCCTCGGCGTCTGGGATGGCATCGCCAAACGGCGCAGCAGTCCTTACACCGACATGCACGTCTGGGACGGCAGCGGCACCGGGCAGATCCACTTCTCGGCGAGCAGCGTGCATGCAGAGGTGCTCGGGCACATCGTCGAAAATCGCGTGGTGCAGGACGCCTTGCTCGACCGCTTGCACGACTGCGATCTGGGCATGCTGGCCAATGCGCGACTGGAACAGATGCGCCGCTCCGGCGACGACTGGCTGCTGACACTCGCCGATGGCCGCACCTTGCGTGCGCCGCTGGTGATCGCTGCCGATGGCGCTAATTCGGCGGTTCGGCGCCTGACCGGCGTCGCCACTCGCGAGTGGGATTATCTGCACCACGCCATCGTCACCAGCGTGCGCAGCAGCAAGCCGCACCGGATGACGGCGTGGCAGCGTTTCACCGATCACGGGCCGTTGGCGTTTTTGCCGCTGGAGCGTGATGGTCAGCAGGACTGGTGCTCGATCGTCTGGTCGACCACGCCGAGCGAAGCCGAGCGCCTGATGGCGCTGGATGAAGCGGCGTTCTGTCGTGAGCTGGAGCGCGCGTTCGAGGGTTGCCTGGGTGAAGTCATCAGCGCTGATCCACGGGTCTGCGTGCCGTTGCGCCAGCGCCATGCCAAGCGTTATGTCGCTGAAGGTCTGGCGTTGATCGGCGATGCCGCGCACACCATTCACCCGTTGGCTGGGCAGGGTGTGAACCTTGGTTTCCTTGATGCGGCGGTGTTGGCTGAAGTGCTGCTGCAAGCGGCCGAACGTGGTGAACGTCTGGCGGATGTGAAGGTGCTAAGCCGTTACGAACGTCGGCGCATGCCGCACAACCTGGCGCTGATGGCGGCGATGGAAGGCTTCGAGCGCTTGTTCCAGGCTGATCCGCTGCCGGTGCGCTGGTTGCGTAATGCCGGGTTGAAACTGGTCGAGCAGATGCCGGAGGCCAAGGCGTTGTTCGTGC
Organism: Pseudomonas sp. NPDC087346; assembly: GCF_044744235.1. Taxonomy (NCBI): domain Bacteria; kingdom Pseudomonadati; phylum Pseudomonadota; class Gammaproteobacteria; order Pseudomonadales; family Pseudomonadaceae; genus Pseudomonas; species Pseudomonas sp. NPDC087346. The sequence continues at coordinate 27,287 of NZ_JBIUXX010000012.1, read as the reverse complement.
GAGAAGCCCTCGGCCTGACCGGCGACCTCCCGGCCCTCGCCAAACCCTGACTTCTTTATTGAGGCTGCCGGCCTCATCGCTGGCAAGCCAGCTCCCACAGTGGGCGGTGTGAAGCTGCAATCCGGAGTGCACCGTGAAACCCTGTGGGAGCTGGCTTGCCAGCGAAGGCGTCCGCGCAGTCACCGCATATTTCAGCTTGCGCAACATCTGGTAAAGACTTGGGGAAGTGTTCGATTGTGGTGGTAAATGTGAGTCCTTATCATTTGGCCCACATTTTCCGACCGAGAGACCACTCCCATGTTGGCACCCAAGCGTCTTCTGACCGCACTGGCCCTGACCCTGATCGGCAGCACAACTGCCCAGGCCGCTGATGAGGTAGTGGTTTACTCGTCGCGCATCGATGAACTGATCAAACCGGTATTCGATGCCTACACCGCGAAAACCGGGGTGAAGATCAAGTTCATCACCGACAAGGAAGCGCCGCTGATGCAGCGCATCAAGGCCGAAGGCGAAAACGCCACCGCCGACCTGCTGTTGACCGTCGATGCCGGCAACCTCTGGCAGGCCGAGCAGATGGGCATTCTGCAACCGTTCACCTCGAAAACCATCGACGCCAATATCCCGCTGCAATACCGCTCGTCCACTCATGCCTGGACCGGTCTGAGCCTGCGTGCGCGGACCATCGCCTATTCCACTCAACGAGTGAAGCCGGGCGAGTTGACCACTTACGAAGCGCTGGCCGACAAGAACTGGGAAGGTCGCCTGTGCCTGCGTACGGCGAAGAAGGTCTACAACCAGTCGCTGACCGCGACCATGATTGAAGTGCATGGCGCCGAGAAGACCGAGAAGATCCTCAAGGGTTGGGTCAACAACCTGTCCACCGATGTGTTCTCCGATGACGTTGCGGTGCTGGAAGCGATCAACGCCGGGCAATGCGATGTCGGTATCGTCAACACCTATTACTACGGTCGTCTGCACAAGCAGAAGCCGGATCTGCCGGTGAAACTGTTCTGGCCGAATCAGGCGGATCGCGGCGTGCACGTCAACCTGTCGGGCATTGGCCTGACCAAACACGCACCGCACCCGGAAGCCGCCAAGGCACTGGTTGAGTGGATGACCACGCCTGAAGCGCAGAAGATCTTTGCTGATGTGAACCAGGAATTCCCGGCCAACCCGGCTGTGGCGCCTTCGGAAGAAGTGGCGGCGTGGGGCAAGTTTGTTGCTGATACGTTGCCGGTGGAAGTGGCGGGCAAGCGTCAGGCTGAAGCGATTCGCATGATGGATCGGGCGGGCTGGAACTGAGTTCGCTGATTTAAAGAGCAAAAGATCGCAGCCTTCGGCAGCTCCTACATTGGGATGGTATTCATTCTGTAGGAGCTGCCGAAGGCTGCGATCTTTTTGCGTTTTACCTAAACTCCACGATTTTCCGCGAGACCTTTGAAGTGGCCCACCCCGCCCAACGCCGCTGGTATCCCGTCGTCTTCGCCATCGCCGCGCTGGTGCTGTTGCCACTGAGCGTGCTGCTGCTGTCGTGGCAGACCATCGATCAGCAGATCTGGTCGCATCTGTGGGAAACCCAGATGCCGCGCCTGCTGGGCAACACTCTGACGCTGGTGCTCGGCGTCGGCGTTGGCGTGACGCTGTTGGGCGTCAGTCTGGCGTGGCTCACCAGCCTCTGCGAATTCCCCGGCCGGCGCTGGCTCGACTGGGCGCTAATGCTGCCGTTCGCCATCCCGGCTTACGTGCTGGCGTTTGTCTTCGTCGGTTTGCTGGATTTCGCCGGCCCGGTGCAAACCCTGTTGCGCGAGTGGTTCGGCAGCGGCTTGCGCCTGCCGCGAGTGCGCTCCACTGGCGGGGTGATGCTGGTGCTGGTGCTGGTTTTCTACCCCTACGTCTATCTGCTGGCGCGCACCGCGTTCCTCGCTCAGGGCAAAGGGCTGATGGAAGCCGCGCGGGTGCTGGGTCAATCGCCGTGGCAAGCCTTCTGGCGGGTGGCGTTGCCAATGGCGCGTCCGGCGATTGGTGCCGGTGTGGCGCTGGCACTGATGGAAACTCTGGCGGACTTCGGTGCGGTCTCGGTGTTCAATTTCGACACCTTCACCACCGCGATCTACAAGACCTGGTATGGCTTCTTCAGCCTCTCCAGCGCGGCGCAACTCGCCAGTCTGTTGCTGCTGGTGGTGATGCTGGTGCTTTACGGCGAGCGCCGTGCCCGTGGGGCGAACCGGGCTAGCAACGAACGGCCGCGGGTCCAGGCGTTGTATCACTTGCGCGGTTTGAAGGCATGGGCGGCGATGAGCTGGTGTGGACTGGTGTTCGCCTGCGCCTTCGTGATTCCGGTGCTGCAATTGATTGTCTGGTTCTGGCAGCGCGGTCGCTTCGATCTCGATGAGCGTTACGCCGGACTGATTCTGCACACCCTGTATCTGGGCGGCATGGCGGCGCTGATCACGGTCAGCGTCGCCTTGCTGCTGGCCTTCGCCCGACGACTGGCGCCAACCAGACCCATTCGCGCCGGGGTCAGTCTGGCCAATCTGGGTTATGCGTTGCCGGGCTCGGTGCTGGCGGTGTCGATCATGCTGGCGTTCAGTTATCTCGACCGAGAGCTGGTGATTCCGCTTTCCGGCTGGCTCGGCGGTGCGGGCAAACCGCTGTTGCTCGGCAGTCTGGCGGCGTTGTTGATGGCCTATCTGGTGCGGTTCATTGCGGTGGCTTACGGGCCGCTGGAAAACAGTCTGGCGCGTATACGGCCGTCTTTGCCCGAAGCAGCACGTAGCCTCGGTGTCAGTGGGCCGCGACTGTTTTTCAAAGTGTATCTGCCGTTATTGCTGCCCGGGACGCTCAGCGCAGCGTTGCTGGTGTTCGTCGATGTGCTCAAGGAAATGCCCGCAACCCTGCTGATGCGCCCGTTTGGCTGGGATACGCTGGCGGTACGCATCTTCGAAATGACCAGCGAGGGCGAATGGGCGAGGGCGTCATTGCCGGCGCTGACCCTGGTTCTGGTCGGACTGTTGCCGGTCATCGGCCTGATCCGGCGATCTGCGCATCGAAACACTTAGTCGTCAGTCCTGAATCATGCGGCTACAATGCGCGGCATTCGGTGCGGTTCGTCTGACAGATCTGTTCGCTGGAATCGGCTGAGAGCCTTCTATATCAAGGCTTTCACCCGTACAGCAGCTGTCCGCACCTTCGCCACGCCCGGAAGGAGAAACCCATGGGACAGCGTACGCCTCTGTATGACCTGCATCTCGCCCTCGGCGCGAAGATGGTCGATTTTGGCGGTTGGGATATGCCACTGCATTACGGCTCGCAGGTCGAGGAACACCATCAGGTGCGCCGCGATTGCGGGGTGTTCGATGTTTCCCACATGACCGTGATCGATGTCGCCGGCACCCAGGCCAAGGCCTGGCTCCAGCATTTGCTGGCCAATGACGTCGAACGCCTGCACAGCCCCGGCCGTGCGTTGTACAGCACCATGCTCAACGAGCGTGGCGGCATCGTCGACGACATGATCGTCTACCGTCTCGACGACGGTTATCGGCTGGTATTCAACGCTTCTACCCGCGATCAGGATCTGGCCTGGATGCAGGCGCATCTCGGCACTTACGACGTGCAACTGCACGAGCGCCCGGAGCTGGCGATGCTCGCCATTCAAGGCCCGCAGGCCCGGCACAAGATTGCCGAGCTGGTGACCCAGTCCCGCGCCACGCTGATTCAGCAGATCAAACCCTTTGAAGGCCGCGCCGACGGTGACTGGTTCATCGCCCGCACCGGTTACACCGGTGAAGATGGCCTGGAAATCGTCCTGCCTGCCGACCAAGCCCCGGGTTTTTTCAACGATCTGGTGGGCGCTGGTATTTCGCCCATTGGCCTCGGTGCCCGCGACACCTTGCGGGTTGAAGCCGGAATGAACCTCTATGGCCAGGACATCCATCAGGACGTTTCGCCGCTTGCTTCGAATATGGCCTGGAGCATTGCCTGGGAACCGGCCTCGCGTCAGTTCATCGGCCGCGCTGCGCTGGAGGCGGAAAAAGCTGCCGGCGTTGCGCACAAACTGGTTGGTCTGGTGCTTGAGGAGCGCGGTGTTTTGCGTGCTCATCAAGTGGTTCGTATCGCTGATGTTGGCGAAGGGGAGATCACCAGTGGTAGTTTCTCTCCTACGCTAAGCAAATCGATTGCCCTGGCGCGTGTTCCGACGGCAACTGCCGACCGCGCCGAAGTGGAAATCCGTGGCAAATGGTATCCGGTGCGAGTGGTCAAACCGACCTTCGTGCGTCATGGCAAAACTTTGATCTAACCTATTTCCGGCGGGTCCGACCGCTGACAATTTCTTGAGGGCACCGAACATGAGCAACATCCCAGCCGAACTGCGTTTTGCCGAAAGTCACGAATGGGCACGTCTGGAAGCCGATGGCACCGTCACCGTGGGCATCAGCGATCACGCGCAAGAAGCGCTGGGTGATGTGGTGTTCGTCGAGTTGACTGAAGTCGGCAACAAATTCGCCGCTGAAGATCAGGCCGGTGTGGTCGAGTCGGTGAAAGCTGCTTCTGACATTTACTCGCCAATCGCTGGTGAAGTGATTGCCGTCAACGAAGAGCTGAGCGCTTCGCCAGAACTGCTGAACTCCGATCCGTACGGCGCGTGGATCTTCAAGCTCAAGCCAGCCAACGCTGCTGATCTGGAAAAACTGCTCGACGCAGATGCGTACAAGGCTGCAATCGGCGAGTAATGCTCGCCCCGTAGGAGCTGCCGCAGGCTGCGATCTTTTGATCTTGTTGTTAAAAACCAACGTCAAAAGATCGCAGCCTTCGGCAGCTCCTACATTTAGAGCGGGTTAAGGCTTGAGGACGGCTTTCACCGCCTCGACCGAGCGCTCGACATCTTCTTTGCTCATCGTGGTAAACATCGGCAGCGACACAATCAGTCGTCCGACACGTTCCGCCACCGGCAACATCCCTTCCTTGAAACCGCGCTCGCGGTACAAGCTCAGCAAATGAATCGGCGGATAGTGATAGCCGATGCCGATCCCCTTGGCCTGCATCTGCTCCATGAATGTAGCCCGTGCTGGCAAACCGTCCTTGCGCTCTGGCAGCACCAGTTGAAACAGGTGCCAGTTGCTGTTTTCGAAGTCCGCCGGCGGCAGTTGCGCGCCATACTGTGCTTCGAAGTCCGCGCCAAAACATTTGAAGTAATGCCGGGCCAGTTCCCGCCGATGGGCGGTCAGCGCTTCGATATGGGCAAACTGGCCCAGACCGATGGCGGCGGCGATATCGGTCATGTTGAACTTGCCGCCCAACACATCAACGTCCAGACCGTCGAAGCCGTTGCGGGTAACGCCTTGCAAGCGGTACTTCTCCGCCAGCCGTGCTTCTTCGGGCGTGTTCAGCACCAGGCAACCGCCCTCGGAGCAGGTGACGTTCTTGTTCGCCTGAAAGCTGAAAGACACGAAGTCCCCCGTCGCGCCGATGCGCTGACCGTTCCAGCTCGAACCCAGGGCCTGCGCGGCGTCTTCGACAATTCGCAGATTGTGTTTGCGCGCGATGGCGTACAAGCGCTCCATGTCCACCGGCAAACCGGCCAGATACACCGGAATCACTGCTTTGGTGCGCGGGGTGATCGCCGCTTCCAGTTGATCGAGATCGATATTGCGCGTCACCGGGTCGATGTCCGCAAACACCGGAGTAGCGCCGACTTCGAGAATCACGTTGGCGGTTGCCACCCAGGAAATCGGCGTGGTGATGACCTCGTCGCCCGGCCCGATGCCGGCGATGCGCAAAGCGATTTCCATGGTGCAGGTGCCGGAATTGAAGGTGCGCACCGGGCGTCCGCCGAAGTATTCCGACAGCTGTGCTTCGAAGGCCTGGACCTTGGGCCCGCTGGTGATCCAGCCGGAACGCAGCACTTCGCCAACGGCAGCAATCGTGGCTTCATCAATGACGGGTTTGGAAAACGGCAGGAACGGTTGTTGGCTCATGAGACTTTGATCATCCGATGGTTGGATGCCTGAGGCAGGCGCCACAGCATGAACCGGAATACCCATCGCCGCCAAGTCGTGCGCAAAGGATCGGCTGCTATGCTGGTTTGACCGTGTTGCATTGACGCCGAGCGCCAGCCAAGAGAGAGCCCGTCATGTCCCAGTTGCCGTCCCTGAGCCAGTTACGCGACCCTAACGCCTTCCTGCGCCGCCACCTCGGGCCTGATGCCGCCGAGCAACAGGCGATGCTTGACAGCCTTGGTCTCGGCAGTCGAATTGAGCTGATCGAACAGACGGTGCCGCCCGGTATCCGCTTCAATCGGGCGCTGGATCTGCCGCCGGCCCTCGACGAACAAGCGGCGCTGGCCAAACTGCGCGGTTACGCCGAACAGAACCAGGTCTGGACCAGCCTGATCGGCATGGGTTACCACGGCACCCTGACCCCGGCGGTCATCTTGCGCAACGTGCTGGAAAATCCCGGCTGGTACACCGCTTACACGCCTTATCAACCAGAAATCGCTCAAGGCCGGCTCGAAGCGCTGCTGAATTTCCAGCAACTGACCATCGACCTCACCGGCCTCGAACTGGCCAACGCCTCGTTGCTCGATGAGGCCACCGCAGCCGCAGAAGCCATGGCGCTGGCCAAACGCGTGGCGAAGTCCAAGAGCAATGTGTTTTTCATCGATGAGAACTGCCATCCACAAACCATTTCCGTGGTGCAGACCCGTGCCGCAGGGTTCGGCTTCGAGTTGATCATCGATGCTGTGGATAACTTGAAGCAGCACCAGGTGTTCGGTGCATTGCTGCAATATCCAGACACCCACGGTGAAGTCCGCGATCTGCGGCCATTGATTGATCATCTGCATGCGCAGCAGGCGCTGGCCTGCGTCGCCACCGATCTGCTGAGCTTGTTGCTGCTGACGCCGCCGGGCGAGTTGGGCGCTGACGTAGTGTTCGGTTCGTCCCAGCGCTTTGGTGTACCGATGGGCTACGGCGGCCCGCACGCGGCGTTTTTCGCCAGCCGCGAGGAATACAAACGGGCGATTCCGGGGCGCATCATCGGCGTGTCGAAAGATGCCCGGGGCAACGTCGCGTTGCGCATGGCCCTGCAAACCCGCGAGCAACATATTCGCCGCGAGAAGGCCAATTCGAACATCTGCACGGCGCAGGTGCTGTTGGCCAATATCGCCAGTTTTTATGCGGTCTATCACGGCCCCGAGGGGCTGAAGCGAATTGCCCAGCGCGTGCATCGGCTGACCTGCATTCTGGCGACAGGCCTGGAGCGTCACGGGATCAAACGGGTCAACGCGCAGTTTTTCGACACGCTGACCCTGGACGTCGGCGGCGCGCAAACCGCGATCATCGAAAGTGCGCAGGCAGCGCAGATCAATCTGCGGATTCTCGGTCGTGGCCGTCTGGGCCTGAGTCTCGACGAGATCTGTGATGAAAGCACCGTGGCCAGACTGTTCGATGTGTTGCTGGGCGCCGATCACGGCCTGAGCGTCGAGGATCTCGACGGCGAAATACTCACCTCGGGGATTCCCGACAACCTGCAACGCAGCACGCCGTTTCTGCGCCACCCGGTGTTCAATGCCCATCACAGCGAAACCGAGATGCTGCGCTACCTCAAGCAACTGGAGAACAAGGATCTGGCGCTCAACCAGTCGATGATCCCGCTGGGCTCCTGCACCATGAAACTCAACGCCACCAGCGAAATGATCCCGATCACCTGGCCGCAGTTCGCCAATCTGCACCCTTTCGTACCCCGGGAGCAGGCGGTCGGTTACACATTGATGATCGAAGAGCTGGAGCGCTGGTTGTGCGCGATCACCGGGTTCGACGCGATCTGCATGCAACCCAATTCCGGCGCCCAAGGCGAATACGCCGGACTGCTGGCGATCCGCAAATACCACGAGAGCCGCCAGCAGGGCGCGCGGGAGATTTGCCTGATCCCGTCCTCGGCCCACGGCACCAACCCGGCCTCGGCGCAGATGGCCGGGATGCGCGTGGTGATTGTCGAGTGCGATACCGCGGGCAACGTCGATCTGGATGATTTGAAAAGCAAAGCGGCCGAGGCCGGGGACAAGTTGTCGTGCCTGATGGCGACTTATCCCTCGACCCACGGCGTATACGAGGAGGGCATCAGCGAGATCTGCGAAGTTATCCACAAGCACGGCGGTCAGGTGTACATGGACGGCGCCAACCTTAACGCGCAGGTCGGACTGGCGCGTCCGGCGGACATCGGTGCCGACGTGTCGCACATGAATCTGCACAAGACCTTCTGCATTCCCCATGGCGGCGGCGGGCCGGGCATGGGTCCCATCGGGATTCGTGCGCATCTGGCGCCGTTCGTCGCCAATCACCCGGTGGTGCCGATTGACGGGCCGCTGCCGCAGAACGGCGCGGTCAGCGCGGCGCCGTGGGGCAGCGCGAGCATTCTGCCGATCAGTTGGATGTATATCGCGATGATGGGCCCGCAACTGGCGGACGCCAGCGAAGTGGCGATTCTCGCGGCGAATTACCTGGCGCAGCATTTATCCGGTGCATTTCCAGTGTTGTACACCGGCCGTAACGGGCGGGTGGCGCATGAATGCATTCTTGATCTGCGGCCGCTCAAGGCGCAGACCGGAATCAGCGAGGAAGATGTCGCCAAGCGCCTGATGGATTACGGCTTCCATGCGCCGACCATGTCATTTCCGGTGCCGGGCACCTTGATGGTCGAACCGACGGAGAGTGAATCCAAGGCCGAACTGGACCGGTTTATCGGGGCGATGCTGAGCATCCGCGCAGAAATCACCGAGGTGCAGAACGGCAACTGGCCGGCGGAGGACAACCCGCTCAAAGGTGCGCCGCATACCCTGGCGGATATCACCGGCATCTGGGAGCGCCCGTACAGCATCGAGCAAGGCGTGACGCCGGATGCGCATACCAAGGCGCACAAATACTGGCCGGCGGTGAACCGTGTCGATAACGTCTATGGAGATCGCAACCTGTTCTGCGCGTGTGTGCCGGTGGATGATTACCGCTGATTTCGAGTCCACACAGATCCAGTGTAGGAGTGAGCCTGCTCGCGATAGCGGTTAATCAGTCACCGACGATGTCGCCTGACACAACGCTATCGCGAGCAGGCTCACTCCTACAGGGGATCTTTATCGGATCTGAGATTCGGGGCAAAAAAATGCCGCTCATGTTGAGCGGCATTTTCGTTTGCGGATGCTTATTCAGAAGCCACGGCATTCTTCGCCAGAATCGCATTCGCCAGTTCCATGTCCGTCGCTTGCAGGCCCGGGTTGTCGGCGCGGACTTTCTGCATCGCCGCTTCCAGATATGGCCCACGGATACCGCCGTCACTGGCAACGAAGCTGCCGGCATCATCCTGAGCTGCGACGATCAACTTGTGATCCTTGAAGGTCAGATAAGTCGAACCGGTGGTGGCGCCGGACGAGAGGACGTTACGCCAAAAGCTGTCGGCCATTGCCGAACCGACGGGCAGAGACAATAAGGCCAAAGTGGCGACAGCAAGTTTGAGACGCATGATGGGTGACTCCAAAGGGGGTTAACTACGGCGTTGGATCGTCATTTGCCCGATCCGGTTCCGTAGCCGTTTCATCGCTGTTCGCTTTGCGGCGTTACCCGCAATACTTCCTCAACCGTCGTCAGCCCCGCCGCGACTTTCTGTGCGCCGGACAGGCGCAAGCTGCGCATGCCTTCCTTGAACGCCTGACGGCGAATCGCGCTGAGGTCAGTGTCCGGGGTGATGAAAGCCTTGAGGCTGTCGCTCAATTGCATGATTTCGTAGACCCCGGCGCGGCCGTGGTAACCGGTGTCGCGGCACTCCAGGCAACCGATGGCGCGTTGTGCGTTACTCGGCAACGGCGCTTGCCAGGGGCGGGTCAGGGTTTGCCAGTCTTCCTCTTCGAGGGTCAGCGGCGCCTTGCAGTGCGGGCACAAGGTGCGCACCAGTCGCTGCGCCATGACCCCGAGTACGGTGGCCTTGATCAGGTAATGCGGCACGCCAAGTTCCAGCAGACGACTAATCGCACTCGGTGCGTCGTTGGTGTGCAGCGTCGATAGCACCAAGTGGCCGGTCAGCGCTGCCTGAATCGCCATTTCGGCGGTTTCCAGATCGCGGATCTCGCCGATCATGATGATGTCCGGGTCTTGCCGCATCAGCGCGCGCACCCCGGCAGCAAAAGTCAGGTCGATGTTGTGCTGCACCTGCATCTGGTTGAACGCGGGCTCGACCATTTCTATCGGATCTTCGATGGTGCAGAGGTTGACCTGCGGCGTCGCCAGTTTTTTCAGTGTGGTGTACAGCGTGGTGGTCTTGCCCGAACCGGTCGGCCCGGTGACCAGAATGATGCCGTTCGGCTGGCGGGTCATGTCCTGCCAGCGGCGCAGGTCGTCGGCGGAAAATCCGAGCTGGTCGAAGTTCTTCAACAGCACCTCCGGATCGAAGATACGCATGACCATTTTTTCGCCGAACGCGGTGGGCAGCGTGGATAAGCGCAACTCGACTTCGCCGCCATCCGGGGTCTTGGTCTTGACCCGACCGTCCTGGGGTTTGCGCTTCTCTGCGACGTTCATCCGCCCGAGGCTTTTCAGGCGACTGACAATCGCCATGGTCACTTGTGGTGGAAATTGATAGACGTCATGCAGCACGCCGTCGATGCGAAAACGCACGGTGCCGTGCTCGCGGCGCGGTTCGATATGGATATCACTGGCGCGCTGCTGGAAGGCGTACTGGAACAGCCAGTCGACGATGTTGACGATGTGCGCGTCGTTGGCGTCCGGCTCCTGATCGCTGGCGCCAAGGTTGAGCAGTTGTTCGAAGTTGCCGAGATTAGCGCTCTGCTGATCGGCATTACTCGCGCCGCTCACCGATTTGGCGAGGCGGAAAAACTCGACGCTGAAACGCTGGATATCGGTCGGGTTGGCGACCACCCGTTTGACCGGCAGCTTCAACACATGGGTCAGGTCGGCTTCCCAGCCAGTGACATAAGGCTGGGCGCTGGCCACGGTAACGCTGTCGCGATCGACGGCGACCGCGAGAATCTTGTGCCGTTGCGCAAAGGCATAGGACATCAGCGGAGTGATCGCGGCAACGTTGATCTTCAGCGGGTCGATGCGCAAATAAGGCTGACCAGCCTGCTGCGCCAGCCACAGGGTCAGGCTTTCGAGGTCCAGATGTTTCCCCGGACGGCTGAGGTCGTCCAGTTGCTGGCTGGCGATGAACTCCAGCGGATGTTGCTGACCATTGCTGGCGTGGCGGCGGCGAGCGTTCAGCGCCTGCTCGGCCGAATCCTGGCTGATGAAGCCTTGGGCGACCAGTTCACGCAACACATCGTTGAGATCCAGCCAGCGGTCCTGAGTGGCAAGTTGAACGGACATGCGGGCTTCCTTTTGAGCGACATTGCGCAAAAGGATAGTCGCGGCCCCGCAGACCGTTGGGCCACTACCCGACGAAGCCGTTGCCGGATTTGTCAGCCGGTCGCTTGCGACGGCGCATCCCAAGCGCTGTCAGCGTTTTGCAGGTTCACCGAACAGACGCTGATCAGGTTACGAAGTTTTTCCGCGATCACTTGCGCACGGTGCCAGCTCAGCCCGTCGATGACGATATCGACCGACAGCAGATCGTCGAGCCGCTGCACGTTGACCTGTTGTGGCGTGAGGAATTGCAACGCGAACAGGTTCAGCACCCGCACCAGCAAATCCGGCTCGGCTTCGGCAAGAAGCTGGTATTGCGCAAGGCAGTGGGCGTTGCTGACGTTCCAGACATCGGCGCGCAATGGGGCGCTGGGCACGGCTTCGAGATGGGGCATGGCAGGTCTCCAGATTTTCTGGAGGAATTTTTACATTCGGTACGGGGTATTTCTTATCTATGATGAGCGTTATCAGCGATTAATCGACCTAATCAATTCGCCAAGTAATCAGTTTGAGGTTTTTCTATGCATAGCGAGCTGGACAGCTACGACCGCAGGATTCTCGCCCTGCTGCAAGAGGACGCTTCGCTGTCCAGTGCGCAGATCGCCGAGCAGGTGGGCTTGTCGCAATCGCCGTGCTGGCGGCGGATTCAGCGGATGAAGGAGGAGGGGATCATTCGCGGGCAGGTGACCTTGCTGGACCGGAAGAAAATCGGTTTGAACACGCAGATTTTTGCCGAGATCAAACTCAACGCCCACGGGCGTTCGAACTTCACTGAATTCACCGAGGCGATTCGCGGTTTTCCGGAAGTGCTGGAGTGCTATGTGCTGATGGGCGCGGTGGATTTTCTGTTGCGGATCGTCGCGGCGGACATCGAGGCGTATGAGCGGTTCTTCTTCGAGAAGCTGTCGCTGGTGCCGGGGATACAGGAAGTGAATTCGATTGTGGCGTTGTCGGAGATCAAGTCGACCACCAGTTTGCCGGTTTGAGGTGAGGCGGCTGGCCTGATCGCTAGCAGGGCTAGCTCCCACAGGGGATTTGTGGTGCGCACAAAACCAATGTGGGAGCCAGCCTGCTGGCGATGGCGGACTTACATACGCAGGAGCATTTTCCAGGCACGGTTCTGGTAAACCGCAATCGCCTGCTGCTTGCGTGCATCGAGCAGTTCGTCAGTGATCGTCGGTTCGTTGGCCAGTTGCGCCAGTTTGTTCAGCTCACCGTACAGGCGATCCATTTCCGGGATTTCCAGAATGTTGCGCGCATGGTGCAGCCAGACCTGGATGCGTTCGATACGCGGCAGTTGTTCAGCCAGATCTTCCGGCTGCTGCTGGTAACGCTGCAATTGCAGGGCGGTAGCTTCTTCGCCGAGCAGGCGCGGCAACCAGCTGTGCAACTGCGCGCCACCCTGACGGTTGCCACGGGTGTTGCGATCAGCCGTCCAGGTGCGAGCCATCAGCCAGCGCGAAGTGGTCAGCGAGAACAGGCCCCAGCGCGGGTCTTCCAGTTCTTCGAGGAACTGCTCCGGTGCGGCTTTGCGCACGTCTTCATCTTCGATACCGGCCTGAACCAGTGGGCGCCAGTCTTCGAGCAAGGCATCCAGCGCAACGCGCAGATCGTGAGTCGACTGACGCGGTGCGGCCTGGCCGAGGCTGCTCAGCAGGGCGCGCAGTTCGGCGAGGTTCTCGACCCAGTCCAGCAACAGGCGCCAGTGGCCGTTGAAACGATACTGTTCGGCCAGACGCTGGCTGCTGCCGAGCAAGTGCCAGCTCAAAGCGGCGAACGCGTCGTCCAGCTGGGTTTCGGCGGTCAGTTCTGGCGCCGGCAGGCTCAGCGAGTAGCTGTTGGCGTCGTACAAGCGATAGCCGCGCTCAGCCTTGCTGATGTCACACGGCATCAGCGCGAGGGTTTCGGCCAGTTCGGCGGCCAGTTCCAGCAGCGCGGCAGGCTCGCCTTCGCGCAATTCCAGTTCCAGCTCGCAGATTTCTTCTTTCTGCTTGCCGACCACCACGTGGCCGAGGTCCAAAGCGGCTTCGATGACCACTTTGGCCTTGCCGCGACCCCAGGCGATTTCAGCGCGTTCGCGCACGAAGTCGGTGGTGAATATCGGCTTCAGGGTTTTCTTGTCCAGCTCGGCGAGGGACTCGGGCCAGCATTCGCCGTCGAGTTTCTTCACATCGAGCTTGGCTTTCGGCAGGTGCCAGTCGTATTCGTTACGCTCGGACAGACCGGCGACGCTCTGGCCACGGGTCTTGAGGGTCTGAATCACCTCTTCGCCATCCTTGCGCAGGCGCAGGGCAACTTTGGCCTGGGCCAGGTCACGCTCTGGGGTGTCGAAGTACTGGTTCATCAACTCACGGCGTTCCCAGCCACTTTTGTTGCGTTTTTTCAGTAACGGGTGCTCGCGCAGGGCGGCGAGGGTTTCGCGGCTGACGCGGAGTTTGATTTCGGTTTCTTTCTGCATGGCCGGAAAATCCAGGATCGGGAGCGCAGCCGGGGGAATGTGTGGCTGCCAAGGTCGTGCAGTGTACAGGACTGAACCTTCCTACGCCTTGCGGCGGTTTATTCCTGGCGCCGGATGGTTCTATGATGGACTTCAAATCGGGAGTTGGAGTCAGCGATGCCTTTGCCGTCCATGAAAGACCAGTTCGCTGCGTTGATCGCCGCGCCGTCGGTCAGCTGTACTCAACCGAGTCTGGATCAATCCAACCGGCCAGTGATCGATTTGCTCGCGACATGGTTGGGTGATCTGGGATTCAGTTGCGACATCCAGCAGGTCAGCCCCGGTAAATTCAATCTGCTCGCCAGCTATGGCTCGGGTCCCGGTGGTCTGGTTTTGGCCGGACACAGCGACACGGTGCCGTTCGATGGTGCGCTGTGGCAGACCGATCCGCTGAAACTCACCGAAGTCGACGGGCGCTGGGTTGGCCTGGGCAGTTGTGACATGAAGGGCTTCTTCGCCCTCATCATCGAAGCCGTGCAGCCGCTGCTTGACCAACCGTTCAAGCAACCGCTGCTGATCCTCGCCACTTGCGATGAAGAAAGCTCGATGTCCGGTGCCCGCGCATTGGCCGAAGCCGGACGTCCATTGGGCCGGGCGGCCGTGATCGGCGAGCCGACCGGGCTCAAGCCGATCCGCATGCACAAAGGCATCATGATGGAACGCATCGACATTCTCGGGCAGAGCGGTCATTCCTCTGATCCGCGCCTGGGCCACAGCGCGCTTGAGGCGATGCACGATGCGATTGGCGAACTGCGCGGTCTGCGCCTGTTGTGGCAGCGCGAGTTCAACAACCCGCAATTCGGCGTGCCGCAACCGACGATGAACTTCGGCTGCATTCATGGCGGCGACAACCCGAACCGCATCTGCGGTCAGTGTTCGCTGGAGTTTGACCTGCGACCTTTGCCGGGCATGGACCCGAAAGCCCTGCGCGCAGCGATCCTGCAAAAGCTCAATCCGGTTGCCGAACGGCATCAGGTGAAGATCGATTACGCGCCGCTGTTCCCCGAAGTACCGCCGTTCGAGCAGGCTGAAGACGCAGAACTGGTGCGGATTGCCGAAAAGCTCACCGGTCATCGCGCCGAAGCAGTAGCGTTCGGCACCGAAGCGCCTTATCTTCAGCGCCTTGGCTGCGAAACCATCGTGCTCGGCCCCGGTGATATCGCCTGCGCGCATCAGCCGGGCGAATACCTTGAAATGTCACGTTTGCAGCCTACCGTGCATCTATTACGGCAGTTGATTGAACATTACTGCCTGACCCCGGACAAAACATCTGTGCCGTCTGGTTAATCCCTGTGGGAGCCAGCCTGCTGGCGATGGCGTCAGGTTTGACACATTCATGTTAAATGAGTCGACCCTATCGCCAGCAGGCTGGCTCCTACAGGAGACTGTGTTTTGTCTGACCGAACGCTGTAAATTGCCGGTAACCCAACCCGTATTCATGAGGAGAGCGCGCGTGTCGCCAAGCCTGTTCCGACGATAACCATCAGCCCGCTGTGCGTTTTCCGTTTCGCCCTTTTTTCCGGCTGCTATTTATTACAGGCCCAGGTTCATGCCCGAATACGTCAATTGGCTTCGTCACGCGTCTCCTTACATCAATGCCCATCGCGATTGCACCTTCGTCGTCATGCTGCCCGGCGACGGCGTGGAGCATCCGAATTTCGGCAACATCGTCCACGACCTGGTCTTGCTGCACAGCCTCGGCGTGCGACTGGTGCTGGTGCACGGTTCGCGCCCACAGATTGAAACCCGCCTCGCCGCTCGCGGCCTGACCCCGCATTACCACCACGGAATGCGCATCACCGATGCTGCAACCCTTGAGTGCGTGATCGACGCGGTCGGCCAACTGCGTATCGCCATCGAGGCGCGTCTGTCGATGGACATGGCCTCGTCGCCGATGCAGGGCTCACGTCTGCGGGTGGCCAGCGGCAATCTGGTGACCGCTCGTCCGATCGGTGTGCTCGAAGGCGTCGATTATCACCACACCGGCGAAGTGCGTCGGGTCGATCGCAAAGGCATCAACCGCCTGCTCGACGAGCGCTCCATCGTGCTGCTGTCGCCACTGGGTTATTCGCCGACTGGCGAGATTTTTAATCTAGCTTGCGAAGACGTCGCCACCCGCGCGGCCATCGACCTCGGTGCTGACAAGCTGCTGCTGTTCGGTGCCGACCTTGGTCTGATCGATGAAAACGGTCGGCTGGTGCGTGAACTGCGTCCGCAACAGGTGCCGGCGCATTTGCAGCGTCTGGGCAGCAACTATCAGGCAGAACTGCTGGATGCTGCGGCTGAAGCTTGCCGTGGCGGCGTGGCGCGCAGCCATATCGTCAGTTATGCCGAGGACGGCGCGCTGCTGACCGAACTGTTCACCCGTGACGGCGGCGGTACGCTGGTCGCTCAGGAACAATTCGAACTGGTGCGTGAAGCGGCCATTGAAGACGTCGGCGGTTTGCTCGACTTGATCAGCCCGCTGGAAGAGCAGGGGATTCTGGTGCGTCGCTCCCGCGAAGTGCTGGAGCGCGAGATCGAGCAGTTCAGCGTGGTCGAGCGTGAAGGGATGATCATCGCCTGTGCGGCGCTGTACCAGATTGCCGATTCGGATGCCGGTGAGCTGGCGTGTCTGGCGGTGAACCCGGAGTACCGCCATGGCGGTCGCGGTGATGAATTGCTCGAACGCATCGAAACCCGTGCCCGGGCGCAAGGGTTGAAGACGCTGTTCGTACTTACCACGCGGACCGCGCACTGGTTCCGCGAGCGCGGCTTCGAGCCGAGCAGCGTCGAGCGTCTGCCGGCGGCACGGGCCTCGCTGTACAACTATCAGCGTAATTCGAAGATCTTCGAAAAGACCCTCTGATACAGAAGACCCTGCATAACTATTGTGGTGAGGGGATTTATCCCCGTTGGGTAGCGAAGCTGCCCCAAGAAAGGGACTGCTGCGCAGTCCAACGGGGATAAATCCCCTCGCCACAGGGTTATCTGTCAATCAGCAACAAACTTCGCGCTGACGTACGGGGAGTAATCCGGCAACACCGTTTCAACCTTCCCTTGTTCCTTCAAAAACTTCGCCGTTTCACCAATCGCCTTCGCCGTGCCGCCCTCCAGCAGCGCGCTCGATTGTTGCGCCTTGGCATCCGGGAACGTTGAGCCGGCGAGCAATTCCGGCACGTCAGCCGCGTTGGCACCGGTCAATTTGGCGATTTTCTGCACAGGCTCGGACTCGGCTGTCCATTGGTCTTTATGGCTGGCGTAATCGGCGAACGCGTCTAGAGTGACCTTGGCAAATTTGGCCACGACTTCTGGATGCTTCTCGGCGTAGTCCTTGCGGGCTACCCAGACTTCAAAGGTTGGGGAGCCCCATTGGCCGACTTGTGCGGCGTCGGTCAGGGTTTTACCGGTCTTGCGGATTTCACCAAGCGCCGGCGACCAGACAAACGCGCCATCAATGTCGCCACGCTTCCACGCAGCGGCAATTTCAGCGGG
Organism: Pseudomonas sp. NPDC087346; assembly: GCF_044744235.1. Classification (NCBI taxonomy): domain Bacteria; kingdom Pseudomonadati; phylum Pseudomonadota; class Gammaproteobacteria; order Pseudomonadales; family Pseudomonadaceae; genus Pseudomonas; species Pseudomonas sp. NPDC087346. Next base: position 9,914 of record NZ_JBIUXX010000012.1, on the reverse strand, counting down.
TTGCAGGTTCACCACTTTGACTTTGGTGGCGTCCAGGCCCCAGTGCTTTAACGCGCCGAGCAGGCTGTAGTGGGAAGTGGAAACGAAGGGTGTGGCGATGGTCTTGCCGACCAGATCCTGCGGGGTATTGATGCCACTGCCATTGCGCACTACCAGTGCTTCGGCGGCATTGATTTGTGCGGAAACAATGAACGCGACAATCGGCAGATTACGCGAGGCGGCAGCGGCCAAAGGGCTGGAACCGAGGTTGCCGATCTGCACATCGCCCGAGGCAATGGCTGTCACAACTTCCGGGCCGCTGTTGAAACGACGCCAGTCGATTTTCTGGCCAATGGTTTGTTCGTAGACGCCGTCGGCCTGGGGCACTTTGCTCGGGTCGATACCGGTTTGATAACCGATCGTGAGGTTGGAGGCTTGAGCGGAGAAGGAAATTATTACTGACACACAAACTGTAACAAATTGACTGGATAGTGCGCGTTTGGCCATTATGGCGTCGCCTTTTCGAAAGGGTTTGACGTGTGGGGTTTACGCCAAAGCTAATCGATCTAAAAAATGGCGAACAAATACCATTTAGGAATGAGCTTAGTAGCCGATACTCTGTGTCCGGGCTCAAAAGGCCATTACTCGGCCATATTCCTGAATGGTATGAAAAAGAATTAAATAATTCTTTTTGGGGTTAACAGGAAATCTTTAACCTGCAGGGACCAAATCACTGCGATTAGACGATGGTCGTAGACACACAAGGTTACGATTGACTTGTCAGTCACGGTCTGGCGCTAATCGCGCATCTTAGGATTCAGGGCATTCGACCCCGAACCAGGAACACAAGAATTAGAAACGAGAGGAGCGATACATGAACAAGTCCACCTTGGCCCTGGCCGTGGCTGTTGGGGTTATTGCGCAGCAAGCAGGCGCAGCCGGTTTCATCGAAGACAGCAAGGCCACTCTGGGTCTGCGTAACTTCTACATCAACACTGATAACCGTGACGGCGACGTCAACGCTCCTGCCAACAAGCGTGCTGGTGTTCAGAGCAAGCAAGAAGAATGGGGCCAGGCGTTTGATCTACGTTTCATCTCTGGTTACACCCAAGGCACTGTAGGCTTCGGTATTGATGCTATCGGCCTGCTGGGTGTGCGCCTGGATTCCGGTGGTGGTACTAACGGTGCTTCGCCAAAAACCACAACCAACTACGGTTCTTACGGCGGCACTGTTTTCCCAAGCAAATCCAACGGCGAAGCTGTTGATGACTTCTCGAGCTTGGGCCTGACTGCCAAAGCCAAGATCTCCCAGACCGAATTGAAGCTGGGTACTCTGCAGCCTAAAAACCCGGTTATCGTGACCAACGATGGTCGTTTGCTGCCGCAAACCTGGCAGGGTGGCCAGATCACTTCCGGTGACATCAAAGACCTGACGCTGGTTGGCGGTCAGATCGAAGCGGTTAAAGGTCGTAACTCGAGCAACAACGAACAGCTGTCGATCAACGGTGCCAACGGTCGTACCGCCGCCGGCCGCGACAGCAACAAGTTCATCTACGCAGGTGGTGACTACAAAATCACCAAAGACCTGACGGCCCAGTACTACTACGGCAACCTGGAAGATTTCTACAAGCAGCACTTCCTGGGTCTGGTTCACAACTGGGCAATCGGCCCGGGCGTGCTGAAGTCAGACTTCCGTTACTTCAACAGCCGTGACGATGGTAAAAATGGTCACGATGCCAACTACTTCACCACTGGTGATTACGGCACTGGCATCACCAAAGGCAAAGTCGACAACAACCTGTACAGCGGCCTGTTCCTGTACACCGTTGAAGGTCACACTTTCGGTGGCGGTTATCAGGTCAGCAATGGCGACAGCGACTTCCCATGGCTGAACCAAGGTGACGGTTCGTCGAACTACACAATTACCGACATGCAAATCCAGAAGTTCGGCCGCGCTGGCGAACGTACCTGGCAGGCTCGCTACTCGTATGACTTCGCCAAAGTTGGCGTCCCTGGCCTGACAGCCGGTATGGTTTACCTGCGTGGCGATAACATCGACACTTCCGGCAAGGTCGGCTACAACCAGGTCACTGTCAACGCTACTGGCCGTTCCGAGTGGGAACGCGACTTGACCGTAGGTTACGTCGTACCAGAAGGTCCGCTGAAAAACCTCGGCCTGATGTGGAAAAACGCAATGTGGCGCAACGACATTCCAGGTCAACGCGACCAGGACGAAAACCGCCTGATCGTCAGCTACTCGATCCCGCTGTTGTAATAGCGCGCTCAAGCTGCTGATGTGAAAAAGCCCCGTCCGGCATCGCGCCGGACGGGGCTTTTGCGTTTTCGAGTCAGACTCACCCCCGTAAGTCCTCCCCGAAATTCCCCTCTTTAAAGCAACTCAGGCCTTCTCGAACCCTGGGGGCGATGTTCGTCGTCTTGCTGCCGAGCGTCCAGTGAACAGATGTTTAATATTCTTTTAAGATCTAAATATCTATTTATTTATTCTTTTTATTAAGCACAAAAGCCGAGCTACAGTTGAGTCCTACAACAACTCATCAGGAGCAGCACCATGAGCCTCAGACTCGGCGACATCGCACCCGATTTCGAACAGGATTCCAGCGCTGGCAAGATTCGTTTTCACGAGTGGCTGGGCGATAGCTGGGGCGTGCTGTTTTCCCATCCGGCGGACTTCACGCCAGTGTGCACCACCGAACTGGGCTTCACCGCCAAGCTCAAGGATGAGTTCAGCAAGCGCGGCGTCAAAGCCATTGCGCTGTCGGTCGATCCGGTGGACTCGCACCACAAGTGGATCGAAGACATTAATGAAACCCAGAACACCATCGTCAACTTCCCGATCCTGGCGGACGCTGATCGCAAGGTCTCTGATCTCTACGATCTGATCCATCCGAATGCCAGTGACACCCTCACTGTGCGCTCGCTGTTCGTGATTGATCCGAACAAGAAGATTCGTCTGACCATCACTTATCCAGCGAGCACCGGGCGCAATTTCCACGAGATCCTGCGGGTCATCGATTCGCTGCAACTCACCGACAACTACAAGGTGGCCACACCGGCCAACTGGCAGGACGGTGATGAGGTGGTGATCGTGCCGTCGCTCAAGGACGAGGAAGAGATCAAGAAGCGCTTTCCCAAGGGTTATCGCGCGGTGAAGCCGTACCTGCGCCTGACGCCACAGCCGAACAAGTAATTCAGCAGGATTGGAGGTGCTTCCACCATTGCCATCGCGAGCAGGCTCACTCCTACAGGGGAGCGCATTGCAAATGTAGGAGTGAGCCTGCTCGCGATGGCGTCGGTTCGGTCACAACAGATCCAAATAGCAGGGGATTTCAGGCCGTTTCGACGGCCTTTTTTTTCGCCTGAAGAAAGGTTAATTACATATCTCCATATCGAATAACCAAATGAATAAATATGATTTATGGATATATAAAACTGCTGGTAAGGTCACTCCCATCGGAACTTGAAGTACTCGCCTTACTCAGCCGCTAACGGCCAAGCAGGTGCAGCCAAAACCCAACAGCAAAAGGAGAGCGCTATGCGCACTGTATTTTTGCGTCGTGGTCTGGTCGCTCTGTTTGCTGCGGCTGTTTCCTTCGGCGCCATCACTCAAGCTCAGGCTGAGACGCTTCGTATCGGTTATCAGAAGTACGGCACGCTGGTGCTGCTCAAAGCCAAAGGCACGCTGGAAAAACGTCTGGCTGCGCAAGGCGTCGATGTGCAATGGACTGAATTCCCCGGCGGCCCGCAACTGCTGGAAGGCCTGAACGTCGGCTCGATCGACTTCGGCGTTACCGGCGAAACGCCTCCGGTGTTCGCTCAGGCGGCGGGTGCCGATCTGCTCTACGTTGCCTACGAACCGCCAGCGCCAAACAGTGAAGCGATCCTTGTACCGAAAGGCTCGCCGATCAAATCGGTGGCGGATCTGAAGGGCAAAAAAGTCGTCCTGAACAAAGGCTCCAACGTGCACTACCTGCTGGTGCGCGCTCTGGAAGACGCCGGCCTCAAATACACCGACATTCAAACCGTATTCCTGCCGCCGGCCGATGCCCGCGCCGCGTTCGAACGTGGCAGCGTCGATGCCTGGGTGATCTGGGACCCGTACCAGGCCGCCGCCGAACAACAGCTGCAAGCGCAAACCCTGCGTGATGGCAAAGGCATCGTCGACAACCACCAGTTCTACCTGGCAACCAAACCCTACGCACAGAAAAATCCCGAGGTGATCAAAGCCCTGGTTGAAGAAGTGCGCGCGGTTGGCGAGTGGTCCAAGGCCAACCCTGAACAAGTCACCCAACAAGTTTCGCCACTGCTCGGCCTGCCGGCGGACATCACTCTGACCTCGGTGAAACGCCAAGGCTACGGCGCGCTGTTCCTGACCCCGGAAGTAGTCGCCGCGCAACAGAAAATCGCCGACACCTTCTACCAGCTCAAGCTGATTCCCAAGCCGTTGAGCATCAAGGATGTGATCTGGACACCACCGGCCGCTGTGGCCCAAAGCTCCCAAGCCCAGTAACTCGAATCCCCAAGGAGACCACTCCATGAGCCTCAATATTTTCTGGTTCCTGCCTACCCACGGCGACGGCCATTACCTTGGCACCGCCGAAGGCGCACGCGCCGTTGATCACGGTTATCTGCAACAGGTCGCACAAGCGGCGGATCGTCTGGGTTTCGGCGGGGTGCTTATTCCTACTGGCCGTTCCTGCGAAGACTCGTGGCTGGTGGCCGCGTCGCTGATCCCGGTGACTCAGCGTCTGAAATTCCTTGTTGCCCTGCGCCCCGGGATCATTTCCCCGACGGTCGCGGCGCGGCAGGCAGCGACACTGGATCGCCTGTCCGGCGGTCGGGCGCTGTTCAATCTGGTGACTGGCGGCGATCCGGAAGAACTGGCCGGTGATGGCCTGTTCCTCAGTCACGAAGAGCGCTATCAAGCCTCGGTGGAATTCACTCGGATCTGGCGCCGCGTGCTGGAAGGCGAAACCGTCGATTACGACGGTCAGCACATCAGCGTGAAGGGCGCGAAACTGCTCTATCCGCCGATCCAGCAACCGCGTCCGCCACTGTACTTTGGTGGATCTTCCGAAGCGGCGCAGGATCTGGCTGCCGAGCAGGTTGAAATGGTTCTGACCTGGGGCGAGCCGCCAGCGGCAGTTGCCGAGAAGATCGAGCAGGTGCGCGCCAAAGCGGCCAAGCTCGGGCGCACCGTGCGTTTCGGTATTCGTCTGCATGTGATTGTGCGTGAAACCAACGCCGAAGCCTGGCAAGCGGCAGATCGACTGATCTCGCATCTCGACGACGACACCATCAAGCGTGCTCAAGCCTCGCTGGCGCGTTTCGATTCGGTGGGCCAGCAACGCATGGCCGCACTGCACGGTGGCAGTCGCGACAATCTGGAAGTCAGCCCGAACCTGTGGGCCGGTGTCGGTCTGGTGCGTGGCGGTGCTGGCACTGCGCTGGTGGGCGATGGTCCGACCGTCGCGGCACGGGTCAAGGAGTACGCCGACCTGGGCATCGACACCTTTATCTTCTCCGGTTATCCACACCTCGAAGAGTCGTATCGCGTCGCTGAACTGCTGTTCCCGCACCTCGATATCGAGCGCCCGGAACTGCCAAAGGGCGCCGGTTACGTCAGCCCTTTCGGTGAGATGGTGGCCAACGACATTCTTCCCAAAGCCGCGTCGCAGAGCTGAGGCGCGCCATGAAGAAAATTATCCACAGCCTCGCGCCCTGGGCGTTGCCGGTGTTGTTGCTGGCGGTGTGGCAGTTGTCGGTGTCGGCGGGTTGGTTGTCGACGCGGATTCTGCCGGCTCCGGTGGCGGTGATCGAGGCCGGGGTCAGTCTGGTGCGCAGCGGCGAAATCTGGACGCACCTGGCAATCAGTGGCTGGCGCGCGGCGCTGGGCTTCACCATCGGTGGCAGCATCGGTCTGGTGCTGGGTTTCATCACCGGTCTGTCGAAGTGGGGCGAACGCCTGCTCGACAGTTCGGTGCAGATGATCCGCAACGTACCGCATCTGGCGCTGATTCCACTGGTGATCCTGTGGTTCGGCATCGATGAGTCGGCGAAGATTTTTCTGGTAGCGCTCGGCACGTTGTTCCCGATCTACCTCAATACCTATCACGGCATTCGCAACGTCGATCCGGCGCTGGTGGAGATGGCGCGCAGTTATGGCCTGTCCGGGTTCAGCCTGTTTTGGCAAGTGATTCTGCCGGGTGCGCTGCCTTCGATTCTGGTCGGTGTGCGCTTCGCTTTGGGCTTTATGTGGCTGACGTTGATCGTGGCTGAAACCATTTCCGCCAGCTCCGGCATCGGCTATCTGGCGATGAACGCCCGGGAGTTTTTGCAGACCGACGTGGTGGTGCTGGCGATCCTGCTTTACGCGGTGCTCGGCAAACTGGCAGACCTTGCCGCCCGTGGACTTGAGCGTGTCTGGTTGCGCTGGCACCCGGCCTATCAGGTTGCCAAAGGAGGTGCGGCATGACCGCTCAACAACCTCCACGCCTGCTGCGCGGGATTCCGCTGGCGGTGCGCAATCTGCAAAAGACCTTCGGTGCGCGGCAGGTGCTGCGCAACATCGATCTGCATATTCCAGCGGGGCAATTTGTCGCCGTGGTCGGTCGCAGTGGCTGCGGCAAAAGCACCTTGTTGCGCTTGCTCGCCGGGCTTGATCAACCCACCGGCGGCGACTTGCTGGCCGGCGCTGCGCCGCTCAGTGAAGCGCGGGAAGACACCCGCCTGATGTTTCAGGAAGCACGCTTGCTGCCGTGGAAAAAGATCATCGACAACGTCGGTCTCGGCCTCAAGGGTAACTGGCGCCCACAAGCGCTGGACGCGCTGGAAGCAGTAGGGCTGGCGGATCGCGCCAATGAATGGCCGGCCGCTTTGTCCGGTGGACAGAAGCAGCGTGTGGCGTTGGCCCGGGCGCTGATCCATCAGCCGCGTCTGCTGTTGCTCGACGAACCGCTGGGCGCGCTGGATGCATTGACCCGCATCGAGATGCAGCAACTGATCGAACGCCTTTGGCAGCAACACGGCTTCACGGTGTTGCTAGTGACCCACGATGTCAGCGAAGCCGTGGCGATTGCCGACCGGGTGATTCTGATCGAAGACGGTGAAGTGGGGCTCGACCTGCATGTCGAGCTGCCGCGTCCGCGAGTACGCGGCTCGCATCGCCTGGCATCACTGGAAACCGAAGTGCTCAACCGAGTTTTGTCCATGCCCGGCGAACCGCCGGAGCCGGAACCCGTTTCACCCTTGCCTACGCAATTGCGTTGGGCTCAATAACTCAAGCAAACGACAGGAATCATTGCCATGACTATCAAAGCCATCAACGTACGCAACCAGTTCAAAGGCTCGATCAAGGAAATCGTTCTCGGCGACGTGCTGTCGGAAATCGACGTGCAGACCGCTTCCGGGATCGTCACTTCGGTGATCACCACCCGCTCGGTCAAGGAGCTGGAATTGGTGGTGGGCAGCGAGGTGATCGCCTTCGTGAAATCCACCGAGGTATCGATCGCCAAGTTGTAAGCCGGTGATTAAAAAACAACCCCGGAGGGTGTGAGCCCTTCGGGGTTTTTCTTTGTCTGCATGATCTGAGAATGGTGGCGCTGCCATCGCTGGCAAGCCAGCTCCCACAATGATCTTCAGTGGGTTGGGATTCTGTGAGCGACTGATCAACCTGTGGGAGCTGGCTTGCCAGCGATGAGGCCAGTCAGATCAATGGAGATTTCTTTTCGGCAGATAGGGCGGCAGATACAGCCCAATGTAGGCATCAAACACGCGCATCCCTTCCTCAGCCATGCGCGGAGTAATCTGCCCGTGCTGCTGCACCGAGCGCGCATACACGCGATCGCCCAGCTCCATCGCCAGAGCAAACACATCGACGTCGGTCGGCAGCTTCGGCAGCTCGAAATGATGGTCGAACACCTTGTACATCAGATCACCCAGCTCGATGTCGTGCTGACGGTCAGCCTGGGTCACTTCGGTCAGGCCGTGTTGCGCGAGGATCAGTTGGCGTGCAGCGGCGTCTTCAGCGTAGATCTCCAGCATCCGCTGTTCGATCAGACGTGACAGGTCGCGCCAGTCGCGCAGGGCTTCATGGTCGATGGGCGCTTGCAGGCAGGCTCGGAAAGCAGCGTGGACATCGGCAGTCAGGGCTTCGAGCAACGCCGGAACGCTGGCGAAGAAGTGGTAGACCGAGGAGGGCGGAATCTGCGCGCGCTCGGCGACGCTGTAGATCGACAGACTGCCCACGCCCTCGGCGGCCAGCAGCGTGCGCGCGGCATCGAGTATCGAATCGATCCGCGCCTGACTGCGGGCACGGGGTTTGCGAATAGGGGCGGGACGCGTCATGAAAGTCTCCTGCGGGGCAGCGGGCATTGTACGAGCAGGGTTTGATGTTGTCTGCCCGGACGCCATCGCTGGCAAGCCAGCTCCCACAGGGATTGATTGGGTACATGAGTTTTGTGTTCGAAAAAAATCCTGTGGGAGCTGGCTTGCCAGCGATCCGCCGCAGGCGGCCATAAAAAAACGCCGTGGGCTGAATCAGCCAACGGCGTTTTTATCTGGATCACGAATCCGCTTAAACGGTATGCAGATACCAGTTGTACTCGAGGTCGGAGATGGAGTGTTCGAACTCCTCCAGCTCACTCTCTTTACAGGCGACGAAGATATCGATGTATTTCGGATCGATGTACTTGGCCATCACCTCGCTGTCGTCCAGCTCGCGCAGGGCATCGCGCAAGTTGTTCGGCAGGCTTTGTTCGTTCTGCTCGTAGCTGTTGCCTTCGACTGGCGCGCCCGGTTCGATCTTGTTGGTCAGACCGTGATGCACACCGGCCAGGACCGAAGCCATCAGCAGATACGGGTTGGCGTCGGCGCCGGCTACACGATGTTCGATACGTACGGCATCGGAAGAACCGGTCGGTACGCGAATCGCCACGGTACGGTTGTCCAGACCCCAGCACGGCGAGTTCGGCACGTAGAACTGTGCGCCGAAACGGCGGTAGGAGTTGACGTTAGGGCACAGGAACGCCATTTGAGCGGGCAGGGTCTCCAGCACACCGCCGATTGCGTGACGCAATGCGGCGTTCTGCTCGGGATCCTCGCTGGCAAAGATGTTCTTGCCGTCCTTGTCCAGGATCGAAATGTGCACGTGTAAACCGTTGCCTGCCTGACCCGGGTAAGGCTTGGCCATGAAGGTGGTGTCCATTTCATGGTCGTAGGCGATGTTCTTGATCAGACGCTTTAGCAGTACCGCGTAGTCGCATGCCTTGATCGGGTCGGCGACGTGGTGCAGGTTCACTAAGAACTGCGCCGGGGCACATTCC
>NZ_JBIUXX010000012.1:0-584 GCF_044744235.1 Pseudomonas sp. NPDC087346 | reverse complement strand
AATAATAATTAGAACAACCTCGTATACACATGACAATATAGTTAAGTCGACTTGTATCACGATCACATCGAACTGCGCCGGGGCACTTTCCTTGACGATGGCGTCGGCCGGGATGCCTTGCTCTTTGGCACCTTCCAGAATGTCCTGGAGGCAGTCGACGTATTCGTCGAGGTCGTCGATCAGATAGACCTGAGTCGAGTGCGGGCGTTTGCCGGACACTGGCGAGCGTGGTGGCTGTGGACGGCCGTTCACGTTCTCCTGGTCAATCAGGTAGAACTCCAGCTCGAACGCTGCGCAGATAGTCAGACCCATTTCGTCGAACTTGCGCACCACGTTGGCCAGCACTTCACGCGGATCGGCGAAGAATGGCTGACCTTCGAGTTCGTGCATGGTCATCAACAGTTGCGCGGTTGGGCGCTTCTGCCATGGCTCGTTGCACAGGGTGTCGGGGATTGGATAGCAGATACGATCGGCGTCGCCGATGTCCAGGCCCAGCCCGGTACTTTCTACCGTCGAACCATTGATATCCAGAGCAAATAGAGAGGCCGGCAGGTTGATGCCTTTCTCGTAAACCTTGTGGAGGC